>MVZL01000014.1 GCA_002068375.1 Tenericutes bacterium ADurb.BinA155 | reverse complement strand
AAAACGCTCCAGCTGACAATCAAGGTAATCACCACACCGACAGTCGCGACGAATTTCAGAATCAAAGCGAACTTTGAAAGGTGGCCTTTCTTTAGCCCGACTAAAACGGCGACAATCATGACGAGGGCAGCAATCGCCAATAAGGCGTTGCTTAAGGTCGTAAAGTGATCAGCCATATTGAGCCAGTCCATCTTTTGGGGCTGGCCAAGATAACCGACCATGACGTTGCTGAGAGCGAAGCCTTCCATTAGCACGATCAGGATGTTGAAGACGAGTGAAAGAACGTAATTGGATTTTTTCATATAGGGATTCCTTTCCTTGAGTCTCCATTAATGTTACCCAATCTGAAAAATACCGCAACTCCGTTTTTTGCCCTTGAGGTCTTTTTGATATGATTTCCCGCCCCTTTTTGAGAGAAATTGCGTCTCATAAGTATTAACAAAGTGTTAGACTTACTTTCATGAAAACCATCAAGTCGACCTGGAAAGAGAAAATCTTTTATGCGTTTGGCAACATGGGGAGTTATGTCCTTTGGTCGTTCTTAGGGGCCTTCGTCAACATCTATGCGACCGATTGCATCGATCCGGGTTCTGACCTTATCGCTGTACTAGGCGACATCATCCTTGCTTGTCGAATCTTTGATGCCTTCAGCGACATTTTGATGGGCATCATCATCGAAAAAACGAATTCGAAAGTCGGCAAAGCCCGACTCTGGTTTGGGATTTCAATCATCCCGCTTCTCATCGTCTTCTTTTTCCTTTTCTATGTGTCCGGTTTCGATAAGATTGCCGCGATCGTGATGATCTCGGTGCTTTATTTCCTCTTTACGGTCGTCTTCTATACGATGAACTGCATCGGCTTCAACGCGATGCTTCCGCGGATCAGCAACGACTCCTATGATCAAAGCATCATCTGCACGGTCAATTCCGTCTTCACCTCGATCGGAGGCTTGGTCTGCGCAATCGGGGTGCCAGTCCTAACCTTTTTTGGAGGCAAATCCAATCAGAATGCTTGGACCATTTTCATTCTCATTTTGATTGCGGCGGCTTTCGTCGGCGAGCTTCTTTGCTTCATCTTCGTGAAAGAAAAACCCGAGATCGTAGTCGCGGATAAGCGACCGTCCCGGAGCGATCTCCGGAAAGGGCTTCACGCCTTATTTCATACGAAATACTTCTATATCGCGATCGCGTTGTTCACCATCAACTTCTATATCAGCCTCTCGGTGATCGGAATCGGAGATTATTATGCAATATGGGTTTTACGGGACGAAAAATGGTTCAGCATCTTTGGAAGCGTTCCGATGGTCACGATGGCGGTGGGGCTTCTCCTCACTCCGCTCTTCATCAAACTCTTTGGTAAGCGAATCGTTCTCGTCGGGGCAACCGCGTGCGTTGCTCTGGGTAACATTATCGGTTCTTGTTTTCCCTTCTCTTGGGTGGCTGGTTTGATCGCGGTCTTAGTCAAAGGCTTTGGCTCCGCGGTCGTGATGAGCCAGCTCTTCAGTTTGGCCCCGGATCTTGTCGCCTACATCGAAGCGAAGATCGGCCTTCGGGTCGAAGGCTTAGCCGCTTCAGCGAATAGCTTTGGCCAAAAGATCGGCAGCGGTCTTGGCACCGCGGCTTCGCTTTGGGCGATTGCTCTTTGCGGCTACAAGGCCAAAGCGGCGACCCAAACCGATCAAGTCATCTATACCTTCATCACGTTCTATTGGTGGATTCCGACCGTATTAAGTCTGGTTCTGGTCTTGCTTGCCAGCTTCTGGAACATTGAGAGCAAAACCAAAGCCTTGGTCGCGGCGAAGGGCCTAAGCGTTCCCCTCTCTCAACAAAAGGAACAAGGGAGTATAAAATAAACCTATGATTTGGATTTTAATTGTCGGATTAATTCTCTTAGGTCTCGTCCTGCTGTATTTTGGATTTGGCTATCTCTTCCTCGCGAAGTTCTTTAAACGGAGCAAGAAGCCGATCAAGTTCAAAGATAACCTTTCGGCCCAGTATGACTTCTCCCCCGATTTGGATTGGCTAACCCGTCCCGATATTGAGGAACTCACCTATCCGTGGCGGAAGAAACTCCAACGGGCCAAGCTCATTCCCTATCCGAATTCGCATCGTTATCTGATCGGGCTTCACGGTTTCCGCGGCAGTTACGCCGCCCATAGCCGGATCGATCATCGTTTAGCCGACGCTCTTCAGGCGAATGTGGTTCTTCCGATTTTCCGGGGCGATAAAGAATCCGATTGGGCCTATACCTCGCTCGGCAATAAAGAATCCGAGGACTTGCTCCGCTGGATCGACGTCATCAAAAAGAAGGACCCCGCGGCGAGTTTCTATGTCTATGGCGTTTCGATGGGCGCTTCAATCGCGATTTTCGCGAGTGATCATTACGGCCCCGAAGTGAAAACGGTCGTCGCCGATTCCGGCTTCAGCAATCTCGAAGAACAAATGCATGATCTTTTTAAAGCCAAGGTCGGGCCCTTCGCTTCTTTCTTTGCTCTCCCGGTGAAACTCGCCTACCAATCGCGCTTCCTGATCCCGATGGACCAGCATACCGACTCGGCCTTAAAGAGCACGAAAACCCCGTTCTTTTTCATCCATGGCGAAAAAGATACCTTCGTCGATCCGAAGAATTTCCATCATCATCTCGAGCTCGATCCGAGCCCGTCTTGGTTCATTAAAGACTGCCCGCATGCGGTGGGCGATGTCGTCTTCAAAGACGAGTATTACGAAAAGGTCTCAGCCTTTTTCTTACGTTATAAAGATTGAGGATCGGCTAACCAAAGCGGCGGGACTTCAAACTCCGATTTTTTGAGTTGGACTTCGGACGGGAAAGTTAACTTATAGGCGTTGAGATACATCCGCTTGGCTTCGTTATGGGCGATCCGTTTATCGCCGAGCAAGGTGCAGTGGAGGCTATCGAGGGCGAAACGGATTTGGTTATGGCGGCCCGATTTGATTTCGATCGCGAGGGCGGTCCCGATTTGAATGTAGTTGTGGCTCGTGATTTCCGTGACCGCTAATTTGCCATGCTCCGGATCGGAAACGCTGACATGGGGTCCCTCTTCTAAGAGATATTGCTCGACATGATGGGACTCGTTTAAGGGGATTTTCTCAGCGATGACCGCTTCATAGAAACGGCCAACTGTATGCGCTTCAAACGCTTTTTGGAGCCGTTCCTTGATCTCAGGCTTTTTCGCGAAGATCATCACGCCAGAAGTTTCATAGTCGAGCCGGTGAACCACCAAGACCTTTTCCCCCTTGCGGTTAGCATACCATTGAAGGTATTGGAAAAGATTGTGGGTGAAGGTCGCCGGGTCATTGGTGCTCACCGAAAAGACATCGCGTTTCTTATAAACCACCAAAATTTCGTCATCTTCATAAAGAAGATCGTAAGGGGCTTTGTTATTTCTTTGCGGCATGATCGGTTTCGTCTTCTTTCTTTGCTTCGGGCTTAGACTCTTCGACGGTTGTGGCTTGAAGTTCTTGAGGCTTCTCTTCTTCCAGCATCGCTGGGACCGGGTGATAGTAATGATAGATCCCTTCGAAGACGTAGATGCAGGCAATATAGACGAAGGCGCTTCCCATTCCGACTTGGTAATAGAGGGTGCCGATCGCATCAAGGCCAACCACGAAAGCGATGATCGCTAGAACGGTGACCGCCAGCGCGACTGGGAGCATCAAAATCTTATCGATCCATGAGTTCTTGGCTTGACGTTTCTTTGAGCAGCAAAGCCAAACGAAATCGCCGATGCCAATCGGTCCGCCGAAGATCGTGATCCAGGTGAAGATAATGCCCCGGCGCAGGCTCATCGCCCAAACGTTGGTGAGGGTGAGGGCGCCTAAGACGGCGAATAAAATCGCAAATAGAAAGAGCTCGCCGCTATAGATAAGCTTGGCCTTCTTTAGCGGATCCATTTTCGTTTTCGGTTGTTTTTCCATAGCCCTAATCTTAGGCAAAGCCGACCCCATAAACAATGATAAAGGCTTATAATCTCCCTAAAGAGGTAAAAGAGTAATGATTATTCTGAGCATTAAGAACTTAGGCGATATCACGATTGAGCTGGATTACAAGAACGCGCCGAATACCTGCGCGAACTTCGTCGATTTGGTGAACAAAGGTTTCTACAATGGACTAACCTTCCATCGGATCATCAAAGGCTTCATGATCCAAGGCGGCGATCCGGAAGGCACCGGCGTGGGCGGACCCGATTACGGGATCAAAGGCGAATTCCGTTCCAATGGCGTTAAGAATATGCTTTCGCATCAACGGGGCGTGATTTCGATGGCCCGGGCTCAAGATCCGGATTCGGCCGGCAGTCAATTCTTCATCTGCGACAAAAACGACGAATTCCTCGATGGCAATTATGCGGCGTTTGGTCGCGTGGTCAAAGGGATGGACGTGGTCGATCAGATCGCTTCAATGCCAAAAGGCCGAAACGATAAGCCCCTCGCTCCGATCATCATCGAAAAAGCGGTGGCTCAAAATGAGCCGGAACCGCATCCGGTCGTGATCCGCTAAAACCAAGAAAAAACTCGTTAGGAGATCTTCCTAGCGAGTTTTCTTTTTAGGCGGCGGAAGAAGCGGAAGACGTCGTCGGGCTAAAGGTCGGATAATCGAGCTTCACATCCGCATAGGTCATGTCGATTTCCTCGGGGATAAGACCGCTCTTCTCGTAATACTTCTTGAGGAGGTTATTTTCGAAAATATAGGTGTGTTCGGTGGAACTAGAACCGTCGGAATCTTTCGTGACCGAAACGTAGTGGATATAGATTTGGCCATCGGCCTTGCTCCGATATTCTTCGTTTTGGATGGTAACCGTGGTGCCGGCCGAACTTGAAACGCTGTTAGAACTGGTCGCTACGGTATCAAAGGCCTTCAGACCCTTTTCAATCGTGCTGGCTTTATTCTTAACCGTGTCGGCTAAGAAAGTATCCGGATAGGGGGCGGCGTTAAGGAAAGTCCGGGTTTTATTGTTCGTGCTGACCATCTCTTGGACCGCGCCAGCCCAAGAAAGCGAAACCGCCGTATACGTTTGAGTGGTGGTCTCTTTGGAACTGACCGTGCTGGTGACAGACTTCGCTTCGTAGACCGTTCCATCCTTCACGAAGGCCCAATACTCATTGCCGTTATAGACATCGTGATAGAACTGGTTGGTCGTATCATAGGTGATCTTATCGGTGCTTGAGACCGGAATGAAAATGGCTAAAAAGACGGTCGAGTCGTAAGCATAATAAGCGCTGGGGAGCGAGAAACTCGTCTGATTGACCGCGACGCTAATCGTCTCAAGATGAGATTCCGCTTCGGTTCTTGTGATGCTGGGACCATAGGTCGTCTCATTCGGATTGGTGCAGCCGCTAAGGGCAAAACACGGGATGAGCAAGCACGGAAGAATCGCTAAGGAACGTTTCATGGACGCTGCCTCCGTCCTTATTATGGTTCGCTTTTAAAGAAAAGGATAATCGACAAGTTAACCCCTTTGCTGATTTTCTCCCTCTTTTTGGCGGAAAAGGCGTTACATTAAACCCCAACCTCATTAGAATGAGGTTCAGCAAGGGAGAATTCCTTATGGCGCGTAATAACGATGTGATTCTGGCGCTCAATCAGCAAGCGCAGGCTCGACAGGCTCTAGGCTTCGATGTGACCAATGGTTCGATTGGGATGATGTATCAGGACGACGGTCATCTTCCCGTCAGTTCAAATCTCCGTGGCGTTTTAGCTAAGCACACCGCCGATTGCGATTTAACTTATCCTTCGGTCGCTGGCGGAGCCGATTATCAAAATGCGCTCCGTCATTGGTTCTTAGGCGAGGCGTTCGAAGAGGAAGTGAAGGGCGGTCAGTTCGCTTCGCTTGGGACTCCGGGCGGGACTGGGGCGGTCGCGCTTTCTTTCCATATCGCCCAAGCGGGCAAAACCGCGGTTTTGCTTCCTTCCTTAGCTTGGCCAAACTATGAAGGAATCGCCAAAGGCTTCGGCGATCAGCCTCTCTATTATGACTTATTCGAAGGGGACGCCCTTAACCTCAAAGCGATCTCCGCGTCGATCCGCGAGGCGGAAAAATCCTTTGATTCGCTCCTTTTGGTCATTAACGATCCTTGCCAGAATCCTACAGGCTATGCCTTGAAGGAATCGGAATGGAAAAGTCTGGTGGAATTGCTCAATGCGGCTGGAGGAAAAGTCAGCCTTCTCATCGATGCCGCCTATATCGATTTTGCGGAAGCGGCCGAGCGGCAGAATCTCATCGCGGCCTTAAAGAGTTTAAGTCCCAAGGTCCTGGCTTATCTTTGCTTCTCCTTTTCCAAGACACTTTCTTTCTATGGCCTAAGGATCGGGGCGTTAGCCCTCTATCAAAAAGATCCGGCAGCTTTAGAAGAACGTTATCATTCTGCCGTGATGGGGGCGAGGGCCCTTTGGAGCACGCCCAACCACATGGCGATGAATGCGATCACCGAAATCCTTTCTTCGAAGGAGGGCTTTTCCGCCCTAAAAGAAGAAACGAAAGAGAACCGGGCGATCGTGGCAAAACGGGCCGCGATCTTCTTTAAGGAAGCGGAGGCGGTGGGCTTAAAGGCTTATCCCTATACCTATGGTTTCTTTGTGACCTTGCCCGTTCCCGATGCCGTGAAGACCAGCGCGAGCCTAGTGAAGCGCGATATCTTCTTGGCTCCGATTCAACCCCAGGCCTTGCGGGTTGCTTTATGCAGCATCCCCACCCCTAAGATCTATGGCTTAGCGAAAGCGATCAAGGAGGCCTTATGAGCGATTGCTATTTTGCCAATCACGTTTTCGTGACCTCGGTCAAAAACTTCGATCCCTATCTCGCTCCCTCCTTTTTAAGGAGCGCGATTGCAAGCGATGCCGATATCCTTTCTTCCCCGGCCTACAAAGATGTTTTCGCCGCTTTTTTCCAAGAACTCGAAGAGAACGACAAAGAGCTTTATTCCTACTTCAAAAACAAATTGGTTCGACCCGTGGAGGAGTTAATCCTGATTAGCCGAAGATTGCTTCTTGAGAAACGAAGCGTCCTCGCCCTCAGCTATCCCCTTCTCTTCGCCGATCAAGGCGTTCATTTCTACAAACTCATGAACGCGTTCTTCCGTTATTGGCTATCGCTCGCCCGCTTTGCTTATCTTGACGATAAGGGCAAATCGGCCTTAGGTTCCTTAAAGCCACGGATGCTCTTCTTACGGAAATCGGTCTTCCATATCTATAACGCGATCAAGACCAATGTCTTAGAAAAAGAAATCACCCTTGAGACCGACTACTCGGCCGGCTTTTTAGCGGGCTTCACCACCCGGAAGATCACGATTCCTTACCCGGATTCCTATTTGAATCTTCATGATATCCCCTTCATTTCCGCGGCCGATTTGAATTTGCCTTATAGCACCTTGACGAAGCGGAATAAACGGATCGGAGTTTATCAGCCGATGCTGACGAATCCGCTGGAGCGGCTTGCCCTCGATCACCGGGAATGGCTTTGCTTGCCCCTTTGGTGCGGGACCTCGCTTGTCTATTTCTATTTCTCCTACAAATACGCCAATACGGTTCTCGGCACCTTGAACCTCTTTGAAAAAGCCGACATCGAAGCCTGCACCCGCAAGCCCGATATCGTGATCGTCTTTGGCGGGGACCGCCTTGCCACGACCGGGACCTACTATGTCGATAACGAAAACGACATAATGGTGGGTTACGTGAGCGATCTTGATGACGCCGACTATTTCGGCTACGTGAAGAAACTCGTTTTAACCCTGCATAACCTCCGGATGATTAAGCAGGGGGCGCTTCCGATCCACGGCTCGATGGTGAAAATCACCTTGAAAGGCGGGAAGGAAGTCCACCTGATCATCATGGGAGACTCCGGGGCGGGCAAATCCGAATCAATCGAAGCCTTCCGTCATCTCGCTCGGGAGTATTTGGAATCCATCACCATCATTTTCGATGACATGGGTACCCTCTTTTATAACAAAGGGAAGGTGACCGCAGCCGGGACGGAGATCGGCGCGTTCGTTCGTTTGGATGATCTGGAGCTCGGCTATGCCTTCTCCCATTTGAACGATGCCTTAATGTATAACGTCGGAGAAAATAACTCCCGGCTCGTTTATCCTTGCACCCCTTATAACGAAGTGATCCGTCATTACCCGGTCGATATCTTCCTCTACGCCAATAACTACGAGGATGAAAAGGATAATCTTCATTTCTTCTCCGACTACCATGATCTCGTCGCGGTCGCGGAAGAAGGACGCCGCAAGGCCAAGGGCACGACCGGAGAAGTGGGGCTGGTCTCTTCTTACTTTGCTAATCCCTTTGGGCCCGTCCAAGAAAAAGAGACGACCCATCAACTCGTTCTTCAAGATTTTAAGGCTCTGGAGAAGGAAGGGACTAAGCTGGGCGTCATCTATACCAAACTCGCGATCTCCGGCCACGAGCAGAGCGGACCCGAAGAAGCCGCGAAGTCGTTGCTCGAGTGGATCAAAGCCAATTAAGGAGGCTCTCCAATATGATCGATTTTGATGCGGTTCCCGAAGTGAGCGTTCCCCATCTTAAAGGTGGCGAAGGCCACGCCGAATGTCGGGCGGTCGATGATGGCAAAGTGCGGATTATGCGTTCGGTTTTGGAGCCTGGCTGCTCGATCGGGCTTCATACCCATACCGATTCTTCGGAGATTATCTATATCCTCGAAGGCGAAGCGACCTGCTATCTCGATGGCAAAAAAGAAATCGTGAAGGCGGGCCAGGTGCATTATTGCCCCAAAGGCTCCGCCCACACGATGAAGAACGAGACCGATCGCCCGGTCGTTTGCTTTAACGTGATTCCGAAACAATGATTACTTTTCGAAGCTAAAGACCCGTTTTCCTAAATCGAGATGAGCCCGCGGGTCAGGATCCGCCAGCTTTTTGCCATAGACCATTTCCGCCCGTAAACGCCACGAAGCGGGAAGCTTCCAAGTCGCTTTCACTTCGGCATCGATCAAGGGGTTATAGTGCTGAAGGCTCACGCCTAAACCTAAGGTCTCTAAGCTTGTCCAAATGAGATACTGAAGCATCCCATTACTTTGTTCCGCCCACGGATCGAAGTTCGCGGCATAAAGCGGGAAGGCCTTTTTCAGATTTTCAGTGGTTTCAGTATCGTCGAAATAGAGGATGGTCCCTTCGCCGGCGGCAAAGGATGCGATCTTGGCTTCGGTCTTAGCAAACGCCGCGGCCGGGGTCACTTTCCGTAAGGCTTCCAAGACGATCGCCCAGAGCTTATCGTGAGCCGCTCCGGTGAGGAGAACCGCCCGTTGCGATTGGCTATTGAACGCGGAAGGCGCATAGTCGGTCGCTTCTTTGATTAAGGATAAGACTTCGGCTTCTTTAACGCCGGATCCCCGCCCGATCGCATAGACGCTCCGACGGTTCTTCATGGCTTCTTCAAAGGTTTCTTTCATGAGATGCCTCCTTTTTAAGGCGTCCTCATTATGGGCAAGGATTTCGGCGTTGTCGAAGAAGATGCTCATTAACGTAAAGGCATGTTAAAAAGGGAGCAACGCATCGGGCTTGCAATCGGTTCAGTTTCCCGTATTCTATTAATGCAAACGATTATCAATAGGTCACCTTTACTTCCGATTAAAAAGGCTTAAACTAAAAATAACAAAGCCGTCAATACATTTGCCTTCCACCCTTAGGTTGTTTCATCGGGTTTCCGATGATTCGATGATGATGCTCATAAAAAGGAGGACATCATGGCCAAAAAAGAAATTCGTCACGCCCTCACCAATGAAGTCGGAGCTCCGATCCCCGACAACGAGAACGCCATTACGGCGGGTCCGCGCGGACCGGTGGTCATGAGCGATGTGTGGCTATTAGAGAAAATGGCGCACTTCAATCGCGAGGTGATCCCGGAGCGGAGAATGCATGCGAAAGGCTGGGGAGCCTATGGAACCTTCACCGTCACGCACGATATCAGCAAATACACTTATGCTTCCGTTCTCCAAAAAGGCGAAAAGACCGACGTCTTCGTTCGGCTTTCGACCGTCGCAGGGGAAAGAGGCGCGGCCGATACGGAACGCGACATTCGCGGCTGCGCGATCAAGTTTTACACTAAGGAAGGCAACTGGGACCTCGTCGGCAACAACACCCCAGTCTTCTTCTTACGCGACGTTCATAACTTCGTCGGATTAAACCGCGCGGTCAAACGCGACCCCGCGACCGGGCTCCACGATCCCAATAACACTTGGGATTTCTGGACGATGCTCCCCGAAGCGTTCCACCAGATCACCATCACGATGTCGGACCGGGGAATCCCCGCGACCCTTCGGAACATGGATATGTTTGGCGAACACACCTTCTCTCTCATCAATAAGAAAGGGGTGCGGACTTGGGTCAAGTTCCACTTCAAAACCGAGCAAGGCATCAAATGCATGTCGGATCAAGAAGCGGAAAAGATCGCCGGGATGGACCGCGACTATCATGGCCGCGACCTTCATGACGCGATCGCTCGCGGGGACTTCCCGAAATGGAAGCTCTACATCCAGGTCATGACCGAGGAACAGGCCAAGAAGATGCCTTATAACCCCTTCGATATCACGAAGGTTTGGTATCACAAGGACTTCCCGCTCATCGAAGTGGGGGAGCTGGAGCTTAACCGTAACCCCGAAAACTATTTCGCGGAAGTCGAGCAATCCGGCTTTACCCCCGCCCACGTGGTTCCGGGCATCGGCTTCTCGCCGGACCGTTTCCTACAAGGACGGCTTTTCGCCTATGGGGATGCTCAACGCTATCGCCTTGGGGTGAACTACAATTTGATCCCGGTCAACCAACCGCACTGCAAAGTCTACGATAACTCCCGCGATGGCTTCATGCGGGTGGACGGTGACTTTGGCGGCGACCGTGGCTACACGCCGAATAGTTTAGGCCAGTGGTACAGTTCGCCCGAAGTGGCGGAACCGCCACTCGATATCTCCGGTGCGGTCTGGCGCTACGATCCGAAGGACGATCCGACCGATCACCCCTTTGAGCAGGGAGGCAAACTCTACCGGCTCATGGCGGAAGATAAGAAACAACTTTTAATCGAAAATACCGCTCGCGCGATGACGGGAGTCCGGGAAAACATCAAGTACCGGCACGCCACCCATTGCTATCTGGCGGATAAAGATTACGGGGAGCGGATCACCAAAGCCTTAGGCCTCGACCTTAAACAAGTCATCGCCTATAGCAAACTCTCGAATAAAGAGCTGAACGTCGTAACCGCTGATAAATAATTCGAAAACCCCGGGGTGATTCGTTCGCCTCGGGGTTTCTTTTTTGTTTAGGCTAAGCAAATCGCTCGAAGTTTGTCGCGGCTTCCAATAAAGTATTAAAGCAGAAATGTTTATGAGGTATCGGGAGTCGCATCCTTATGAAACCTAAATTTCACCTGAACCAATTCCTCCGCTTCCTCATCCAAATCCTTTGCTTTTTCCTTTTGCCGGGTCTTTTCGCCGGGGCTTTTTATGGGATCGAAGTCTTTATCCAAGGCCTCCTCGCTGGTGAGCTCGCGACCGTTTGGATCGCTTTGTTCCCCACCGTCGTCCTTATTCTCGTCAGCACGCTCATCGGCCGCTACTTCTGCGGCTATATGTGCGCGTTTGGCACGCTCCAAGATGGAATGAGTTTTCTTGGTCATAACGTTTTCCATTTGAAGAGCAAGATGCCGGAGAAGGTCGACGCAATCCTGAAGTACCTGAAATACTTTGTCCTCGCTTTCTTGGTCATTTCCTTCTTCTTCACCCCGGATATCTTAGGCAATTTCTCTCCCTGGTCCGCTTTTGGCGCGATCTTTACGATCCCAACCGATTTCGCTTCGGCCTTCTCGACGATGCTTCCGGGGACGATCCTTCTAGGCGTGATCCTTTTAGGAGCGTTATTCTTCGATCGGTTCTTCTGCCGTTATCTTTGCCCCTTAGGTGCGATTTTCTCCGTGGTTTCTAGGCTCCGCTTTGGCAAGATCAAAAAGGAACGCTCGGGCTGCGGAGCTTGCCACATCTGCACGAACTCCTGCCCGATGGGCATCGAGCTCTATAAGGTCGATGTGGTCAAAAGCGGGGAATGCATCAACTGCATGAACTGCGTGAACGTTTGCCCGCGGTCGAACCCGGTCTATCCGCCTTTCTCGAAGAAGACCAAACTTTGGGCGGCTTCGGTGGTGGCGATCTCTTTCGTCGGGCTCTATTACGTGGGGAATCTCGGAGTCAATCAACTTTATGCCGATTCCTTCGCGACGTCCTTAGGGGTTACCACGACCACCTACTATAAAGACGGCACTTATACCGGGAGCGGAAACGGCTACCGGGGCACCATCACCTTAAGCGTCACCATCAGCGGGGGCAAGATCACCGATATCACCACGGTCTCGGAATCGGACAATAGCCAATATGATCGGGCTTTCTCGACGGTTGTGAGCGAAATCATCAGCACCCAAAGCACCGACGTCTCGACTGTTTCGGGCTGCACTTATTCAAGTAATGGGATTAAAAGCGCGGTCGCGGATGCTTTGGCTAAGGCGGTCGTGACCTCGACCGTTTCAAGCTCTTCTAGCGCGACCTCAAGCGCCGCGACGACTTCCTCGGCTTCCTCGAGTTCCTCGAGTTCTTCGAGTTCCGTCAAAACGAGCAGCAGCAGTTCATCGAGCACGGTCGTGACGTCAGGCTACGTTGATGGGACTTATCAAGGCTCGGGCTCGGGCTATCGTGGCACGATCACCCTCAGCGTGACCATCAGCGGCGGCAAGATTACTTCGATCAGCAAAGTCTCCGTGAGCGGCAATGACCGCTTAAGCCAATGCTATAGCACGATGGTGAACCGAATCATTTCGGCCCAAAGCAGTGCCGTTTCGACCGTTTCCGGTTGCACCTATTCGAGCAATGGCATCAAGACCGCGGTGGCCGCGGCCTTAGCGCAGGCGGCCGCATGAGCGAAGTTAAGTCCACGATCACCTTCCGTTCGTGCGGAACGCTCTGTTCGATCTTAGCCTTCGGGCCAAACGCCAAAATGGCCTTAGCGAAAGCCAAAGCTCGGATCGAAGAGATCGATGATACGATGTCGGCGTTTAAGCCAAACTCGTTCCTAAACCAAATTAGCCAAAACGCCGGGAAATCCCCGGTGAAAATCCCCGGGGACCTCTTGATGGTCCTGAAAGCTTCCTTAGCGTTAGGGCTAGAGAGCGGGGGTGCCTTTGATATCTCCTGCCGCCCCTTAAGCGCGCTATGGGCCTTCGACGAAGTGAAGACGGAGATCCCGCTGGGGATCGCGATCGAAGGAGCCCTCAAGAAAACCGGCTTATCCCATCTCCATTTGGATGCCAAAGAAAGCACGGCTTATTTGGACCAAGCGGGGATGAGCTTAGATTTAGGCGGGATCGCGAAGGGCTACGCGGCCGATGAAGCGAAACGGATTCTTTTGGAGAATGGGATCGAGTCGGCCTTGATCAATCTCGGGGGAAACGTCCTCGGGCTAGGGGCGATCGCGGATAGCAAACCCTGGCGGGTGGGCATCCGGAACCCCCTCTCGCTTGAAGGAGCCTATTTCACCATCCTCGAAATCCACGAGGAGAGCGTCGTGACCTCCGGGGTGGATGAGCAATTTTTCATCGAGAAAGGAAAACGTTATCACCATATTTTGGATCCCCGGACGGGTTACCCCGCCGCGACCCATCTTCTTTCGACCACGATCATCGGCGACTCCTCAATGATCGCGGATGGCTTAGCGACCGCATGCTTCGTTTTAGGAATAAAGGATGCGCTTCCCTTATTAAAGCACTATGGTTATCGGGGCATCTTCGTCCAAGAGGATGGAGGGGTGTATGCGAATTTCCCGATGAGTCCGAATGCGATGGTATAAAAAAGAATCGGTTGATCCGAAAGGATTCCGATTCTTTTGTTTTTAGAAAATCAGCTGTTGCGTCACCGCATCGAAGAGGTGAATCTTGTCTTCGTTGAAGGCGAGTTGGATCTTGTCCCCGTTTTTGAGGAGCGAGGCTGCCGGAACCTTGGCGATGAAGTCCTTTTCCGCGAAGGCGAAATGGAGATAGTATTCCGCGCCGAGAAGCTCTGCCACATCGATCTTCGCTAAGAAAGGAGCGACCACGTGGCTGCGTTTTTCTTCGGGGGTGACGATATCTTCAGGTCGAACGCCAAAGAGGACTTGGGCTTGCTTCGCCTTAAGGGTGGCTTCATTCCGCCCGATATCTTCTTGGAGGACTTTAAGCGAATCTTTATAGGTCGGATCTTCGATTTCGCGTTTGCCCTTTTTGATCTTGGCCGGCCCGTTCTTCTGAAGGGTCTCTAAGGCTTTCTTCTCCGAAGCCAAAAGGTTTTCATAATAGTCTTTGTAGGCTTTTTGCTGGGCGGCATTTAAGGCGAAACTTTGGCCGCCGACGCTTAAGCGCCCGTCCGCGTAAAGCGCGCTAGCGATATTCATGGTGGGCGAGCCGATGAAGGTCGCGACGAAGATGTTCGCCGGCTTATCGTAGACTTCCCGTGGGGTGCCGACTTGCTGAATCTTGCCGAGCTTCATGATGACGATCCGATCGGCCATCGTCATCGCTTCGGTTTGGTCGTGGGTGACATAAACCATCGTGTTTTGGATTTCGTCATGGAGCTTCACGAGTTCGCTTCGCATCTGAACCCGGAGTTTGGCGTCGAGGTTAGAAAGAGGCTCGTCGAGCAAAAAGACCGAGGCGTGGTGAACGAGGGCCCGGCCTAAAGCGACCCGTTGGCATTGCCCGCCCGAAAGTTGGGTTGGCTTCCGCTTCAAATATTCTTCGATTTGAAGGTCTTTCGCAGCTTGATGGATCCGTTCATCGAGCTCTTGATGGTTCAGCGTTCGCATGATTTTCCGTCCGGTCGGCTGATGATTCTTATCGAGTTCCGGTAATAAGAACTTCATTCCTTCGATCCCGAAAGAAAGGTTCTGATAAACGCTTAAATGGGGATAGAGGGCATAGCTTTGGAAGACCATGGCGACGCCGCGGTCTTTCGGCTCGAGCTTATTCGCCCATTTCCCGCCGATATAAAGATCGCCCGAAGTGAGGTCTTCAAGGCCGGCGAGCATCCGTAAGGTCGTGGACTTGCCACAGCCGGAAGGACCAACCAAGACGATGAATTCTTTTTCTTTGATGTCGAGGTTGAAATCGTAGACCGCCTGGACCCGATTGCTATAGATCTTGTTAACATGCTGAAGCGAGACGAAAGCGTCTTTGGGGGCAACGTGTTCGTCCTTCGCATGGCTCTTCGCGTAAAGATTGGTCGCCTTATAGATCGCCTCGCGGCGTTTTAGGTCTTCTTCTTCGGAGGCTAGCTCCGCTTTCTCTGCCGCCTTTTTGGCTTTCTTTTCCGCGCGATAAGCGGCGAGTTCCTCGTCGCTATAGGGCGTTCCGTCCTTGTGTTTCTTTCGGATGAAATTATCGAATACGCTCATAAAGGCCCCCCTTTATTTTACTTAAACTCGTACATCCGGACATAGTCGACTTGCATCGTGGCGGAAGTAAAATCGCTGTCGGGCGCCGTATGGGCCGAGTCGAAATTGCCTCCGATTGCGAGATTGAGGATCACATAGAAATCTTTGTTGAAGGGGAAATCGTCGTCGCTCGTATAGGTCGCTCCGCCGGCGGGATGCCAGGTTCTTTTTGGGACGTTCAGCTTCAGGTGGTCGTCGACGTAGAAATTGAATTCCTCTTCATCCCAGACGACATCATAGACATGCCAGTCTTCGATCGTGCCTTCGCCTTGACGTTGGCTGAAACCATAGGACCCGGCTTCATAGATATGATCGCCGTTTGAATTGCAGTGGTGCAAGGCCGAGCTCGTCGTTAAGGCATCGCTCCCCTTGTTCTCCATGATATCGATCTCGCCGCTATAGGGCCAATAGACGTTATTCTCCGGCATCATCCAAAAAGCCGGCCACATCGCGTTTTGGGCATCGAGTTTGATCTTGGCTTCGATCCGACCGTAGGTCGTATAGGCCTTCTTCGCGGTCGTGATGCGGCTCGAGGTGTAATTCTTGCCTTGGTAATCTTCTTTTTTCGCCTGGATCGAAAGGACCCCATCAGCGACGGTCGCGTTCTTATTGGTGTAGTATTCGAGTTCGTTATTGCCCCAACCCGAACCTCCGATCTCGTAGTTCCAGTAATTGGAATCGAGCTCGGTCCCGTCGAATTCATCATTCCAAATGAGATTGTAGCCCGGAAGATCCATCGAATTGGAAGAAGCGGAGCTGGTGGAAGGAGAAACCGAGCCGGTCGAAGCCGTCCCGCCTTTCGAAGAATCCGAAAGGGCGGATGAAACGCTTTCGCCGCAGCTGCTGA
>MVZL01000013.1 GCA_002068375.1 Tenericutes bacterium ADurb.BinA155 | reverse complement strand
GACGGGTCTTTTTTATAACCTGTCTACTTTGAGTCTAGCGGTTCACTCCTTACAACGGTTCGCTTTTAAGATGGGGGAAGCGATTTAAAAGCTGCCGCTCGCCTTCACCGTGACGGAGCAAGGCGCCGAAGTGGCGGTCTCCTTACTCGAGAGAATGGTGACGGAAGCAAAGACATCGAAGAAGCTGCCGGTGGGGGCGCTACTAGGGATACTTAACGTGACGCTCGGGTAGGAAGAATCGGTGGCGACGCTCGAGACGCTCACGCCACTCGGGGCATCCGGATAAGAAAAGCTAAAGGCATAATTCTGGCTGCCGGTGACAAGAAATGTCCGGGTGGAACTATGGACGGAAAGAACTAAGCTCGATCCGGGCTTCACCGCCAAATTGCTTTGGCCATTCGCTCCAAGAAGCAAGAGCTCCCCAAAAGGAGATGCGCTGATTGAAATGTCGTTCCCGTTTGGATTCGAGGTACTATTGGGGACAACTTGGTAGCTGCCCGTCGTGGTGGTCGCGGCACTATTCGCCGTCTTTAAAACGTTCGGAAGCAAGATCCCGCTGAGGGTGGCAGCCCCAACCAAGAAACCCGCGAGGAGGGGGATTAAGACTTTCGGAAAGGCGTTCGGATGCTTTAAGCTCAGGTCTTCATAAAAGAAGGCGTGGGGCTCGATCTTGTAGTAGGCAAGCAATAAGTCGAGGGTGGCAAGAGTCGGATCGCTTTCGCCCTGCTCATAATTGATGATCGTGCGTTTGCTGACTTCAAAGATCGCGGCTTCTTGGTCTTGGTGGAGCTTATGGCTCTTCCGTAAGCCTAAAAGGTTCGCGCAGATCCGGTCGCGGTTATAGGGATTGTTTCTTAAGGAGAACGGCGCGGGATTTTCATTCCGCTTCACGAGGTCATCTATCGTTAGCTCTAAGGTATTGGCGATGTTCGGAAGCAAAGAGATGGCGGGGCTGGAAAGGCCCGACTCCATCTTGCTGATCGCCGTATCGCTATAACCTAAGGCGTTGGCGAGATCATTTTGTGAGAGTCCGAGGGCTTTTCTTCGGGCAGCAATGTAGGGTCCAAAATTCATCATGGTGATTACTTTGGGCTAATTATAGACGGAATGTCAACAGTTTAGGGTTACTCTTTTGCACTTTCCGCTAAAAAAGGATAGGAAAAATCAATTCTTTTTCCGCTTTCAAAGCGATTCCTCTATTTTGCACTATTTCCGATTAGAGGTGTTTGACGACTTCGTTGAGGGCAAAGCTGACCAAATAGAACGAGGCGACGACATAAAGGATCCCATTGATTTCTTTTCCGCGCCTACTCGCGAGCATGATCACGCAATAGGCCAATAAACCAAAACCGATGCCATTGGTGAGCGAATAGGTGAGGACGATCATGAGAATCGTGATGAAGGCCGAGAAGCCGATCGCGGGGTCGATCCATTTGATGCTCTTGAGGTTGCCGGCGAAGATCATCGCCCCGACCGCGACGAGGGCGGCGCAGCTCACGCAAGAATAGGTGAAGAGCTGGAAGACGGGGTAGATGAACGCGGCGAGAAGGAAGAGGCCGCCGGTGATGAGTGAAGCCAAGCCGGTTCTTGCGCCGAGCTTCACCCCGATCGTCGATTCGACGAAGGAAGTGACGGTCGCGGTGCCTAAGGGGGCGCAGATGAGGGCCCCGGTCGCATCGGCCATGATGACTTTATTGTCTTTCATCTTGCCATCGTTACCGAAGATATCGGTGTCCCGTCCGATCGCCATTAAGGTCGCGGAGGTATCGAACATGTTCACGAAAATCAGCGAGAAGATGACGGCATAAGAAGCCGGATTGGTGAAAACCTCGCCGACTTTGTTCCAGAAGTCCCCGCCTTTCGCGATATCCGGAGCGGAGCCAAAGGCTCCGAAAGCGAAGACGTTCGCGTAATTGCCAAAGCTTTGCCAGCCCCAACCGGTCGAAAAATCCGCCCAGGGGAGGGTATTGACGTTCGGATCGCTCCCGCCTTTTAAGCCGCAGGCATGAAGAAGAAGGCCAATCAGGGCCACGCTCAGCATTCCCATCGGGACGGCCAAGGAAGAAAGGAGATTCCGCTTGGTCTTGATGTTCATGAGGGTGAGAACGAGTAAGATCCCGACGATCGAAAGGATGACCGCCGGATCGCTTAAGGAGCCTAAGGTCACTAAGGTCGAGCTTTCGCCGACCACGATCCCAGCGCCTTTCAGTCCGACGAAAGCGATGAACGCCCCTAAGCCAGCCGAGATGATGGCCTTCAGATCGGTCGGGAAGGCATCGATGATCTTGCGGCGGACGGGGGTTAAGGAAAAGATGAAGAAGAGCACCCCGGTGACAAGAAGCAAGACCATGCCTTGCTGCCAGCTATAGCCGAGGGCCCCGCAGACGGTATAGGCCAGATATGCGTTTAAGCCCATCCCGGCGCTTAAGGCGACCGGGCAATTGGCGACGAAAGCCATGATGAGGGTCACGATCCCGGAGACCAAGGCGGTCGCCATGAAGACCCCTAAGGGATCCATCCCGGTCGAAGAAAGAATCGCGGAGTTGACCGGAAGGATGTAGCACATCGCTAAGAAGGTGACGATGCCCCCTAAGATATCGCCGGAGGGCTTGCCGCCTTTTTCCTTGATGTGGAAGAAGCGGGTGATCCCATTCTCTTTGAAAGTCGCCGTGGTTACTTCATTCATAAACGTTGCTCCAATTTCTTTTGAAGGAGGGCTTTGCCCTTAGGGTCAAGATACGCGGCATTGATGGCGTTAAGCCACAAGGTCTTCACTTCTTCATCGCTCAGATCGAAGGCGGCCATCACTTTATCGAATTCGCCTTCGAGGGTGACGTTCGAGACGGTCATGTCGTCGGTGTTGATCGTGATCGGGATCCCGGCTTTCATGAATTCGCGGATCGGAAGGTCTTTGATCGACTTTACGCAATGGGTATCGACCTCGGAAGTGGGGCAGATCTCCAGGGGGATCTGGTGCTCCGCGAGATAAGAGACGAGTTTTGGGTCTTCGATCGAATGAACCCCATGCCCGATCCGGCTCGCCCCAAACTTCAGGGCATCCCAAACGGAACTGGGCCCATCGGCTTCGCCCGCGTGGATGGTGAAAGGAACGCCGAGAGATTTCGCTAAGGCAAACTCTTGATTGAACGTATTGGTCTTAAATAAGGCTTCGGCCCCGGCAAGATCGACCGCGACCACGCCTTTAGCGAAGAAGCGTTTCGCCACCTTCACCGTTTCGAGGTTCAACTCATGGTTATCCTTCCCCCGCATGCAGCAGAGGATGAAGTTGCCGATGATTCCGGTCTCTTGATGGGCTTTTTGGTAACCCTTAATCACCGCGGCGACCACTTGGTCTTGGCTTAATCCCTGGTTCAGCGAAAGCTGCGGGGCGAAACGGACCTCGGCATAGATGAGCCCTTGATGGGCGATCCGGGTGTAGAGGGCGTACGCGGCATACTCTAAGCTTTCTTCATTTTGAAGGAGGGTCAAAGGGAAAGCAAAGCACTCGAGATAATCGTTAAGGGATGTGCAGGAGGCATCGACCGAAAGCCGGACCTTCTTCGGATCATAAGGGACGTGATTGCGTTTCGCGAGTTCGGCGATTTCTTCGGGGGCTAAGGAGCCATCGAGATGCAAATGGAGATCAATCATAGGGGTTTATCTTACCTTTTTTAACGAACGGACACTACATTAATTTTGACGAAGTCAGGGTTCAAATGCCATAAGAAACCGCTAAAAGGGCAGAATCGAAAGGAAGCCGAAATGAACTTCTTCAAAAATCAAGGTGCATTTTCATGGGGTTCCACTAAACTAGTGAAGAAGCATTGGAGGAGCAACTTATGGCAAAAATTGAAGTGATCAATGGTAACGCGACGATCGACCCCACAACCGGCGAGATCAACGTGACCGCGGAAAAAGGCGTGACGACGAAGGTTGATACCGGGGCGAAGCCCGCGCCGGCAGCCGAACCCGCGGCAAAGCCCGCTGGACCCGCGACCCCCGTCATTCAACCCGCTCCCACTTTAGGGACGCTCTGCCCGAGCTGCGGCGCTCCTTTACTGCCTGGGGCTCATTTCTGCAGCAAGTGCGGTCTTGATTTTGCAAAAGCCCAACCGGTTATTTTCTGCGCGCATTGCGGGAAACCGCTTCCGTATGCGAAGGCCCCGTATTGCCCGAGCTGCGGCGCCCATCTTCTCCCTGATACGAGCGAACGCCCGGTCTCAAGTAATGGCCCCGCGGTCATCAATGTCGGAGAACCCGCTCCGAAAGTTAAGCCCGATAAATTTAAGAAACACGCGGGCCACATCTTAGGCGAAGGGATCTCGATGTTCATCTTCTTCGCATTGGCGGTCACGATCCTTATTCTTGGCGCGGTCCTCGATACCTATCCCTATGCGATCTATGGTCTAGCGGGAGCCGCGGTCCTCGCTTTGGCCGCTGGGATCTTCGCGAAGATCCAAGTCAAAGCGAAAAATAAGGTCTTTGGGATCCTATGCTTCATCTTCATGGCGGTCGTGTTAGGTGCGGTCTCCTTAGCCCTCGTCTACTCCAAGAGCGGGGCGATCGAAGATAGCTTCTACGCTTTCGAGTACAAATTCATTATGGATGTCGTGGGCAATATCAGCAACATCATGAATTATCTCGGGAGCAGCGCCTTTTGGTTAAATCTCGCCGTTTTGATTTGCCTCATCACTGGCGCGATCCTTTCCATCTGCGCGTTCTTCTGGAGTTTGAGCTTCATGATCAAAGCGATTCATCGGAAACCCGAAGCCGAACCCGAAGCCGAACCCGAAGCGAAGTAAAACGAATGGCCCCTCAGGAAGACGATTCCGAGGGGCTTTTTTAGTCCACGCTTGAGAAACTAATAAATTTGACAGACGACATCGGACTTTTTAACGATTCTTCGTCCTTTTTGCCCAATTGCCCCCTATATAAAAGGTGAAAGGAGCTGCTTTGCACAACAAATCCTCGAAACGATGAAAATGTTGCATAAAATACACTACAAATAATATAAATAAAGTTAAATGTAGTGTAATTCTCCCAGACTTAGTGTATCGTGATTTTGGGAGAGAATATGTCCATCGTCGCAGGAGTTTTAGCGGAAGAACTGGAACGGCAAAAAGCGAATGAGAACAGCTACCGTGGCTTGCTTTTAAAGTTACCGAAAGGTTCTCTCTATTGCCGCCAGATTCGAGGGCATTCTTATCTTTACCGGGTCTCCCGGCAAGGGAAAAACGTCCATTCCATTTATATTGGACCAGCGGGCTCTCCAGAAGCGGATCAAGCCCGGAGCGATTTTAAGGAATACCAGAGGATTCGAGATAATCTCAAACGTTGCCTCGCCGAACAAGTCCGCTTGTGCAAAGCCCTAAAGCCGTACGAAAAACAATGAAAAGCAGCTGAAGGCAATTTTGGAAGTTCTTTCATCTGAAGGTCTCTTGCCCCACCTCATCATTATTGGCTCATGGAGTCTTCTGTTTTTATGAGCATATTTTTGAGGGTTTCATTTCAACGGTCCAAACCACCGACGTGGACTTCTACGTTCCTGATGCCAAACGAATCGAGACGAAAGGCAATGTCATTGATGCCCTTAAAGGGTTGGACTTCGATTTGGTTCGGGATACTCTAACTGCCAAAAGCCGGTTTATCAGCCCCGACAATTTCGAGATCGAATTTTTGGCGAATTTGACGAAGGATGGCGCCGCGACGATCCGACTTGGAAATGCCGGGATTTATGCTGAAACCTTGCCCTATGTGAATATCTTTTCGGGCTCTTATATTACGGTTGATTTTGAAGGGGTAGTGGTCAAAGTGGCGAGTCCAGCAAGTTTCTGTCTTCAAAAACTTTTAATATGGGATAGGCGAAGCCCACTAAAACAAGCCAAAGATCTTGATGCCGTTAACAACGTGCTCATCATGATTAGAGCTTCGCGGAAAAGCCGTGAAGATTTCTATGATCTTTTCGATTCTTTGCCGAGAAGTTGGGCCAAGAAAATTCAACGAACGGCTCAAGAAAACGATATTTCATTCCCCGACCGAATTTGAAACAAAAGTGCCCTCCCAATTCGAAGAAAATGGTGTCTTTTTAACCTCAAGAATACAAAAGAAAGCCCCGACTTAATCGGGGCGATTTGACTGCTGGAGCAAGTGACGGGAATCGGACCCGCATATTTACCTTGGCAAGGTAATGTTCTACCACTGAACTACACCTGCAGTGTGCCTTTTTAGGCTCGTCCATTATAGATAATGGCTTTTTGTTAATCAAGTGGCACTTATTATCCCCCTAGGCTATAATCACAAACGGAAAAACCAAAGGACGATTAATTATGGCGACTAATGATGATTTAGCGGAACTTCTCTTCCCCAAAGTGACGGGCAGTATTGCCGAGCTTGAGGAACGTTATCCGGAACGGCATTTGCCAGCGGGAGCCGAGGTCACGCGCTTCGCGCCTTCTCCGACGGGCTTCCTTCATACCGGCTCGCTTTTCACTTCGATGATCGGCTACACCATCGCGAAGCAAAGCCATGGCGTTTTCTATTTCCGGCTCGAAGATACCGATACCAAACGGACGATCGAAGGCAGTGGAGATCAACTGATCGAACAATTAAAGGCCTTCGGCTTAGAAGCCGACGAAGGCTATACCCCGAGTGGGGACAATGGAAACTACGGGCCCTATCAGCAATCGTTACGGAAAGACATCTATAAGATCGTCATCAAAGAATTAATTCGCCGGGGCCGGGCCTATCCCGACTTTGCGACCACCGAAGATCTTGAGAAGATCCGGGCGGCTCAGGAAGCCAATAAGGTCCTTCCCGGATATTATGGTGCTTACGCGCGCGACCGGAACTTAACGGTCGATGAGCGGATCGCGAGAATCAAAGCGGGGACCCCGTGGGTCATCCGTTACCGCAGCAATGGCGATCACGATAAGAAAACCAAATTCGTCGATGCGATCCGCGGCGAGATCGAACTTCAGGATAACGACGTCGATGTCGTGATTTTGAAGTCGGATGGCCTTCCGACCTATCACTTCGCCCACGTGGTCGACGATCACTTCATGCGGACGACCTTAATCACCCGGGGCGAGGAGTGGATTCCGTCCACCCCGATCCACCTTGATATGTTCAGGGCCTTAGGCTGGCAAGCGCCCAAATACGCCCACATCCCGAACATCATGAAACTCGATCACGGCAATAAACGGAAACTCAGCAAACGCAAGGATCCGGAAGCCGCGGTCTCCTATTTTCTCGATGAAGGTTATGAGCCCGAAGCGTTATTGGTCTACCTTATGAGCATCGCCAATAGCAACTTCGAGGAATGGTCGATCGCCAATAAGAGCTTCGATTTAAGCGCCTTCCCCTTTAGCCTCAGCAAGATGTCGCTCGATGGGGCCTTATTCGACCTCGATAAGCTCTCCTATTTCGCTAAAGAGATGATGGCGAAGGAGCCAGCCGCTTCCTTACTTCCGAAAGTGAAAGCCTGGGCCTTAGCCCATAACGAAGCCTTCTATCAAAGGATCGACAAGGACGAAGCCTATTTCGGCAAGATCCTCAATATCGAGAAGAACCGGCCCAATCCCCGGAAAGACTATGCGAAGTTCAGCGATATCGAACCGCTCACCCGTTTCTTCTACTATGAAGAGTGGGAGAAGATCGTGGCCAAGGGGCTGCCGTTTAATCCGAAGTTCCAGCAGAAGGATTTAGCGTCCTTGCTCGAGGACTTAGGGGCCCACATGATCTACGGGAGCGATGAGCAGACGTGGTGGGCGGGGGTGAAGGAAATCGCCAAAGCCCATAAGTTCGCCGAGTCCAATAAAGACTATAAAGCCAATCCGAGCGCTTATTTAGGCTCGGTCAGCGACGCCGCGGAGATCCTCCGGGTCGCTTTAACCGGCTCAGTCCAATCCCCGAACCTCCATGAGATCTTGGAGATCTTGGGCAAGAACGAAGTCGCGATCCGCTTAGAGAAGATTGCCTTGCTCTTAAAGGAGTAACCCGGCATGGAATTCGCGGTTTATTACTTCAGCAAAACCGGGAACACCCAGAAGGTGGCGGAGGCTTTAGCCGCTTGTCTTGGGGTGAAAAGCATCCCCTTAGATGGGGAGATCACGTTAAAGGATCCGGTGAACACCCTCTTCCTTGGCGGAGCGATCTATGGTGGGGGCCTTGATCCGAAGGTCAAGGAATTCCTCCGGAGCTTAAAACCCGAACTCATCCAGCATCTGGTCTTATTTTCGACGAATACCTGGAGCAATGACGCGATTGAGAAGATGGGGCAGCTCGCGAAGAAATGCGCCCTCCCCTTAGACGCAAGAAGCCTTCATGTCACCGGCCACTTCATGGGCTTAAAGAAGGGCCATCCCGACGAGGCCGATCTTGCCTTAGCAAAGAGCTGGGCCCAAGAGTTTCTTTAAGGTGATTTGACAGCCTGTCACGCAAAAGGTCAGCCAATGACCTTTTTCTTTTGCCCGGACCAAATGGCGGAACCCAAAAGGCTTTTCTACCTTGAAAAAAGGGCTAATCAATGGACAAATTGTCAACGGATAAAGTGCCGATAAAAACTAATCTTTCATGTTTAAATACCCAAAAGGGTGGTCATTGTAACCGCTTACATTTTGTACAAACTTGTAACTGCCTGTATATTATATCCAGCCGAGCAAAAGGTATTTACACAAGGTAAGCAAAAACAGACTAAGGAACGCAAGATGAAAAGGTTAGGGGGGAACAAAATCTTTAAACGAGCCAGTTTAGGCTTGCTCGCCGCGTTCAGCTTAATCGCCGCTGGTTTTGCTGCTTTTTCTTTTACGCGCGAGAGTGCGCGTCCCACCCAAGAAGTCGGAGCGGCCGCCTCCTCCTCGGCGATCGTTCTTAATTCCTCCTCGACCTTAAGCCCGTCTCTTAGCGGGAATTATACCTACGCTTACCACACCGTGAGTGGCGTTAGCGCGACTCAGTTCTGGCTCAATTATTGCAAAAAGAAGACCGGGGCCTTCTGCCAAGCTTCGATTTTGAATAATGGCTTCGTCGGCAACACCGAAGCCCTTGATGAGCATTATTACAGCATCAGCGTCACCGCCAAACTTTCCGGCACTTACAACTACATGTCGACCTATCCGACCTATTTGCTGGTCAAAGGCGCGACGTCTTTTAGCACCGATCCCTATAACGAATACAGCAACCTTTATACTTCGGTGGCTTTAACCACGAGTTATCAGACCTTCACGATCAATTCTTCCTCGGTCGTTTCCGACACTTACTTTATTGTTGGCTCCTATTGCTACTATTGGAGCAGCTTACCGGATGTCATCATCTCGAACATCACCTTCAACTATCGGACTTTGACTTCGATCACCCTCGATGGTGCCGATAGCATTGGCTTTGCGAACGAAGGCACCGTTTATGACTATGCCGTGACCGGCCATTATAGCGATGGTTCGACTGCGGATATCACGAAGCTAGCAACCGTGACGAGCTCGCTCGTCAACACCATGAAACTTGGCGTTCAGACCATGAGCGTTTCTTATGGCGGTTTTACCGCGAGCAAGGATGTCCGGGTCACCAACGTGAATGCGGTGGTGGGCAAGACGATTCCGGCTGCGATCTATACCGATGCGAGTTTTACCAACGTCAATGGATTAACCACGACCGCTTCTTTGGATGGCAAGACCGTGAACTTCAGCACCCCGGGCACTTTAACCACCGGTTCTTGGGACATCGCCGCCACGCCGCGATATTCCGGTGATGAATACAATAATTTCGGCAGCGATGGCTATTGGCAGATCGGCGCGGCCGGTTCTTCCTATACCACCGTGACCTTCACTTCGCGCGATATTTGGGTCAACATGACCCGCTTTGAATTCTATGCCTATGGCAGCTCCTCCTACTGGACTTCTTTTAGCGGCAGCGTCGAAGGCTATATCGGCAGTTGGCACATGACGGCAATCGACCTGCCCACCGCGGCCACCAAGATTTATGAAAACCTCGCGACCAATCCGCAGACTGGCCATATTTCGTTAACCTTCACCATCAATAGCGATCGCCCATTCTTTATGAGCAACTTCCAAATCACCACCGAGGGTGGCACCGCTCAGTATTTCACTCCGACCGAGCAAGCCAATGCGACCCGCGATTTCATCCAGCAGTACAAGACCTGCCCGGGTGGCGTTAGCGATGAAGTGGTGGCGCGCTGCGCGCTTGAATATAACGCGATGGACGTTACCCTCACCGAGGGCGGATCGACCGGCAAGGCGATCTTCAAAGCCCTCACGGAGACCGTGAACGATTACGACTATAGCGACGCCAGCCAATACCTCAATGGTTCCTATACCGGTGGCACGGCTTCGCTCGCCGGAGTCAAGATCTACGATAAGCTCACCACGATGGTGAAATGGTACAACAAGAACCACAGCACCAAGATCTACCTCTACGACGATTCGACGTACACCTTAACCGATAATAATGGCACCAATGGCTATTTGCCGGTCTTCATCGACCAGGCGGGCCACATCGTGACTCCGACCTCGACCGTTTCCGCGACTTCGATGACTCTCATCATCGTCGCCGCTTCTGGCGTGCTGACGCTTCTTGCCATCGCGGGGATCTACCTCGTGAGCAAGAAGAAGAAAGCCCGGAAGGAATAACTCGGACGAGACGACCTTAACGTTGGTTCCCCCAGAACACTGCCTGACTCCCCCGCTAACTACGATAGTCAGGCTTTTATTTTGCCTTTGTTCCGGTCGGATCGAATGAGAATGAATTCTTCGTGCCGAACTCTCAAAAGTGAAAAAGAAGGCACAAATCCTGAACAAATGTGCAATATTTTTCGGCTGTCTAAAATGAAAGCGTTTACAAGTTGTTAGCAATATAAACTGGGTTATAACATGGGGAACCCAAAGGAGGGGAACTTGATGGCAAAGCGTTCATTCCATTTCAAAACCCTCTTTTATGCCGTTTCCGGAGTCGGGTTCCTTGGCCTTTGCTCTTCTCTTTTCGCTTCGACGAAAATCGCGAAGCCTTTAGCCGCGACCACCTCGCCCTACGAATCTTCTTTGACCTTGGACGCGAGCAATTGCCCGACCACCAACAAAACCGACTGGAGCTGGGCCGAATACACCATCGATGGCCATTCGATGTTCTATAACGTCTTCCGGGCTTCCGATTATGCGGCCGACCATGGGGTCCTCCGCTCGTTCTATCAGCCTTTCATCGCCAACGCTTCGGCCTTCGATCACTATAATTTCGCGAGCGTGACCGCTTCTTGCTCGACCGGGGAAACCACGGTGACGATCTATGGGAGCGACACTCTTTATACCGCCAGCCCGATTACGGATTACACCGCCTTAGCGAGCTTAACATTGACCGCAGGCACCTATTCGACTTTGACGAGCGCGATCCCCGAAGGGACGTCGTATTCCTATTTGGCGATTGGGGTGAGTGCCACCTATCAAAACCACGATTCTTTGACCTACATCCGGAGCATCACTTTCGCCCGCGAGAGTTTCACTTTGAGTCTCACCGGGGCCGACAGCATCCCCTTTGGGAACCAAGCGCTCGCCTATCCTTATTCCGTCTTAGCGACCTATTCCACCGGAGTTAGCCTTGACGTTACCGGTGCGAGCCAAGTGACTTCTCCGATCGATACCAAAGTTTTAGGAACCCAGATCTTTGCGTTAACTTACCAAGGCCACACCGCCAGCAAAAACGTTGAAGTCACGAACGTCGGCTCCACCCCAAGGAACGTCGACGCCGCTTCGTCGAGCACGTTCGTCGATTCTTATCTCTATGATGAACAAGGCTTAGGAAGCGATGCCTCCTTAAATGGCCGGACTTTCACTTTCTCCAGCGATGTCGCGACTTCAACCGGGGCGTGGGACTTAGCCGCGACCCCGAGCTCGTCCAAAGAATACAACCACTTTAGCGGGGGCTATTGGCAGCTCGGCAAAACGGGGATCAGCTACCAAAGCCTGACTTTCACTTCGCGTCGGATTTTCCGCAACGTCACCTCGTTCTCCTATTCCGCTCGGGGCAGCAATGGCATCGCCGCTAGCGTGACCGGCACGATCGGATCCCATGTCTTTGTTTCGAAGACGCTCACTTCGTCCGCCCAGACGATCACGGAGAATTGCTCCGCTAACCCCGCAACCGGCGTCATTTCTTTCACGATCACGCTCACCAATAGCAAAGCGGTTTATCTCGGTCACCTTCAAGTCGTCACCTCCGATGGGCAATATTCCTATTTCACCTTAACGGAGCAAGCCAACGCGACCCGGAACTACATCCAGCGTTATAAGACCTGCCCGAGCGGCGTAAGCGATGCGGTGGTGGAACGCTGCGCCACCGAATATAACGCGATGAGCGTCGATACGCTTGAGGGAACTTCCGCCAAAGCGATCTTTAAGACGTTAAGCGAGACCGTGGCCGATTATGACTACACGGATGCCAGCCAATACCACAATAGCTCCTATCAAGGCGGGAGCGCTTCGGTGAATGGCGTGAACATCTATACCAAACTCGCGACGATGGTTCGTTACTATAACCAAAACCACAGCACCAAGATCTATCTCTATGACGATAGCTATTACGCGAAGACCGATAATGGCGGAAGCAATGGTTATCTCCCCTTAAACGTCGATCAGGCGGGTCATATCGTGAGCCCGAGCTCGGAGGCTACGACGACGTCGATGACGCTCATTATCGTCGCCTCTTCCGGGATGCTCACTCTTCTTTTGGTCGCGGGGATCTTCCTCGTGAGCAAGAAGAAAAAAGCCCGGAAGCAATAACGGAGGGAAAGCCCGCTGAGGCTGGCCCGGAAGAACCGGGTCTGACCCCCCTTTTTTACGTCGATAGTTCGCCCTTTTATTTGCCTTTTAGGATCGCTAAAGAAATCCGGATAGTTCGGAGCGATAAGTACAAAAGAAGAGAAGGGGCAAAGATGAAAGCGTTTACAAGTTGTTAAGGATAAATTAAGGGTTATAACAAAGGCACGATTTGGCGTAGGGATATCCCCGCGCGATTCGTCAAAACCAGGTTCCATCCCTTTTTGGAACAAGATCCAGGATTTTGGACCCCTACAAAACCTTGGATCTTTTTTGATGGGAATTCGTCAAAAATACTGGACAGGCTGTCCAAACAAAATTGTTTCGATAAATAGTGGATTTATCACGGAAACTTAAAAATTACTGGACACAATGTAAACGCTTATACCTTGAGATTTCCTCCCGCCCCATTATCGTATGCGTAGAAGTTCTTCGAGAACTTCTCGTGGCCTAAGCACATGAAAAAGGGGAACAGCAACTTTCTGAAACGAACCCTCCTCGCCTTAACGGGGCTCTTTTTTTCCTTGGTCACTTTAGGGGCGACGCTGGCCGGTGCTTTCTTGGGTTTAAACGTCCCAGCGGAAGCGGTGGGGGCGACGATCGCTTCAACCACCGAGACGATCACCTTAGGACCCGGCAATGGCCCGAATTTCGATAATCTCACCAAAGCCTTCCTCGTGAATTTCTATTACGGGGCCGATTCGGTCAACGCGGTGGAATATTACTGGGATGGCGTGATCAAGAATCCCGGGGCTGATAGTTTGGCCCGGCTTCACGTCCAGCATAATGGCTACATCGCCACGAACGAGCCCTTCGCCGACCTCTATTCGGTCTCTTTCTCCTTCCACACCGATAGCAGCTCCGCCACCGACTTTCGGATCTACTCGAACCCGACCGCTTCGACCACTTGGTACGATCTCACTCCCGTCGCCACGACGACCGTGAGGGATACTTCGCTTCATCATAGCTTAACCTACTACCCCTATCTTCAAGGGGACCCCAATCAATACTTCGCCGTCGGGGTCAAAAATAACGCCTCCTTAACCGTGAAAGCCTACGTCGAGTCGATCACCTTCACTTTCCATCGGCTTCAAAGCATCGCGATCAACGATTCGCTGAGCACCCTCACCTTTGCCTCAAGTCAATATCAGCCGAGCATTCTGGCCCACTATAACGTCGGGGCTGATGGGGATATCACAAGCGCGGCCACCTATAACTCCCGGGTCTACCGCAACATCTTAGGGGCCCAGACCTTAAGCGTGAGCTATCAAGGGAAAAGCGCGAGCAAGAGTTACGATGTCACCAATGTCGGTGCGGATGCTTCGGCCTTCAGCGCTTCGGAGCAAGCCGCCGCAACCCGGGACTACCTCCAGAAGTACAAGACCTGCCCGAGCGGCGTCAGCGATGCCACGGTCCTTCGGCTCGCCAAAGAATATAACGCGATGATCGCTTCGGCGAAGCCTCTATTCGCCGCCTTAAGCGAGACCGTGAATGACTATGATTACAATAGCCCCAACCAATATAGCAGTGGCACCTATACCGGCGGCTCCCCGAGCGTGGCGGGAGTTAGCATCTATACCAAACTCCTCACGATGGTGCAGTGGTACAACAAGAACCATAGTAGCGCGCCCATTTATCTTTATAGCGATGCTTATTATGCGGGGACCGACGGAAATGGAAGCGGGACCAAGCTGATGCCCGTTTTTATCAATGCGGCCGGCCAAATCGTTTCAGCGAGTCAGGGGGAATCCGCCCTCTCGTTAACGCTCATCATCGTCGCTTCCTCGGGCCTCTTCACCCTCTTAGCGATTGGTGGGATCTATCTCACGAGCAAAAAGAGACGGTCCGGCCAAATCCACTAAGGACCTTGCTCGATGAGGGCTCGAACGAAGGGCCCTTATTCGCGGCTTTTCATTTTAGTAGAAAAAATTCTACTTAAGTATAATAAGGGCGGAGGTTCCCGATGGAATTTGTTGGAAGAGTTAAAGAAAAAGCGGCTTTATCGCATTTTTTAGCCGCTCCGGGATTTGGGGGAGCGGTGGTGTACGGCCGACGCCGTTTAGGCAAGACTTCCTTGATCAAGGAAGCTCTAAAGTCCTTCGCGGGGCCCGCCTTGTTCTATCAATGCTTGAACAGCAAAGTCGAAAGCGAAAACGTGAAAGGCTTGCTCGATGTGGTCCGTTACTTTTTCCCGAATGTGATTCTTTCGGAAAAAAGCACGTTCCAAGAAGTCCTGAAGGCTCTCTTTATTCTCGGCGAGAAAAAACCGCTGGTTTTGGTCCTCGATGAATATCCCTATCTTCGGGATGGCGATCGGACCGATTCGATGATTCAATCCTTGATCGATTCCTATAAAGATACCTCGTCGCTCAAATTGATTCTTTGCGGTTCCGATGTCGGCATCATGAAGGAAGTCGTCGATGAGTCGCACCCTTTATTTGGCCGGATGGCCTTAAAAATCAAATTGTCCCCCTTCGATTATTACGATGCGGCCTTGATGCTTCCTTTTGCCTCGCTCGAGGATAAGTTCCGTTACTACGCCGTCTTTGGTGGAGTTCCGTATTATCTTGAACAAATCAAGGCATCCGCTTCCTTCGAGAGCAATGTGAAAGCCTTGCTCCTTGAGGATTTCGCCCCCTTAGAAAACGAGATCATCGGTGCGATCGCCGCCGAGTTTGGGAAAGTCGCTAACGCTTCTTTCATCATGGACGATTTGGCTAAAGGGATCAGCCGCTACCAAGAATTAAAGAGCACCTTCAAAGATCGGACAAACGGCGATTTCGATTATGGCTTAGCTACCTTAATGGCGATGGAACTCGTCGTGAAAAACGGAACCCTGAATGGCAAAGCTAAACGCTCCTACTACGCGATTGGGGGATAACCTCTATGACTTTTACTTCTCCTGCATCCATCCTTTTCTCCAATACCGATCGCTTCTTTCTCCTGAAGCCTTCTATAAAGCCTATGTCGAACCGGCCCTTAATCCGGCTTATTTGGCTCGGAAATTCGAACGGGTGGCCTATGAATTCTTGCTTCGGCAAAATCGGGCGGGTCTGCTCCTTCCTCCCTTAACGGGCTTAGGCCGCTACGTTTATCATGACCGGGCGAGCAAGACCAATGGAGAGTTTGATCTCGTGGGTCAAGATGAACGGGGCTATACGTTTTATGAATGCAAGTACAGCGGCCATCCGCTCGGCCGCGACGTCGTTCGCGAAGAAACGGGCCAACTCGCCGCTTGCCACCTTCCTTATTACCGCCTGGGCTTTTTTAGCCGCAAGGGTTTTGACTCCGACGTTTCGAAGGAGACCTATGTTTGCTATAGCCTCGAGGATCTTTACGCCTAAAATCACCCGTTTTCGTTAGGGAGGGCTTTACGAGCGCGCCCGCGTGAGAGTTTTATTGTTTTTAAGCCAGGAGCGTGCTTTAATATCTCACGCGTCCAATAACGATTTAGCGCGAGGACGCATTGGTGATGGCCCTGTCGTCAAGCGGTTAAGACACAGCCCTCTCAAGGCTGGTTCCCCAGTTCGAATCTGGGCAGGGTCACCAAAAGAGCAAATCAGCCGAACTCGGAAGGGTTCGGCTTTTGTTTTACTCCCGTATCTCTTTTGGTCCTTTTGCTTAATGTTTTCGCGAAATATTCCTTTAATAGGGCTCCAAGGGGGCTAAAATAAATAACAGCCTTTGATACGCGATACCGCCTTTATGGAAAAACCCCAACTCGGGAGCTACGTCGCTGCCCGGAGAAAAACCCTGAATCTCGCTCAAGCCGATTTGGCCAAAGCTTTAGGCTACACCAATCAGGCGATCAGCAAGTTTGAGATGGGGGGCAGCCAAATCTCGATCGCGGTCCTTCCAGAGCTCGCCGATT
>MVZL01000012.1 GCA_002068375.1 Tenericutes bacterium ADurb.BinA155 | reverse complement strand
CTCCACCACCCCCGACATCGTCCCAAAGAGGAAGGCTTTGCCTTTCCCCATCCCTTCCCCATAAAGAGGAATCGAGACCGCCGCGCCTTCCGGGACGTTTTGGATCGCGATCCCGATCGCTAAGCTTAAGGCCGCGTAGCCTAAGGCTTCGCTATTCCCGCTTAAGGCAAGCCCGCAAGCAAAGCCGACGGAAAGCCCCTCGGGGATGTTATGGATCGTCACCGCTAAGAAGAACTTGAAATTCTTCGACATCGCGAGGGTTTTCGGTCCTTCTTCGGTTCCGGTGGATTCGTGGAAATGCGGCACCACTTTATCGAGGAGATAAAGGAGGCCGCCCCCGAAAAGGAAACCGACGACCGGGGCCACATAGCTCCAAGAAGGATAAAGGGCCTGGCTCTCCTTGATCGAAGGAAGGAGTAGCCCAAAGAAGCTCGCGGCGATCATGATGCCGCCGGCAAAGCCAAGGATCAGGTTATTGACCTTATCGGTCAGGTTCTTCCGAAAGAAGAAAACGAAGGAGGAGCCCAAGGTTGTCGCCACGAAGATCACGGCGATCGAAATCACGGATAGCCAAACGTTATTCATACGTCCCTACTATAAAGAGCCAAAAAGAAAAGGCAAGCCAAGCGGCTTGCCTTGGAGTTCCTAAAAAGGAGGAATTACTTATTGAAGCGGAAGGCTTTGATGCCCGGATAGACGGCATTGTCGCCAAGATCTTCTTCGATCCGAAGGAGCTGGTTGTATTTCGCAACCCGTTCGGTCCGGTTCGGAGCGCCCGTCTTGATTTGGCCGGCGTTAAGAGCGACGACGAGGTCGGCGATCGACGTATCTTCGGTTTCGCCCGAACGGTGGCTCACCACGGCGGTATAGCCGGCGTTTTTCGCCATCTTGATCGCATTGATCGTTTCGGTCAAAGTGCCGATCTGGTTGAGTTTGATGAGAACCGAGTTGGTCGCGCCAAGCTCGATGCCCTTCTTGATGTATTCGGTATTGGTGACGAAGAGGTCATCGCCGATGAGCTGGACTTTGTGTCCGAGTTCTTTGGTGAGCTTGACCCAGCCGTCCCAATCGGATTCGCCTAAGCCGTCTTCGATCGAGATGATCGGATAGGTTTCGACGATCTTCTTCCAGTGGGCGATTAATTCATCGGTCGTGAAGTCTTTGCCCGACTTCGGCTGATGATAGTGACCCGGCTTGCCTTCGACGAGCCATTCGGAAGCCGCAGCGTCCATCGCAAGGAAGAAATCCTTGCCGGGGACATAGCCGGCTTTCTTGATGCCTTCGATGATGAGATCGAGGACTTCTTCATCGGCACCGGTCGCGGTGTTCGGGGCAAAGCCACCTTCATCGCCAGCACCCGTGCTGAGTTTCTTGGCCTTCAAAATGCTCTGAAGAGCATGGAAGACTTCGGTCGACCAGCGGAGCGCTTCGCTCCAAGAGGGGGCGCCAACCGGCATGATCAGGAATTCTTGGGAATCGATATTGTCGAACGCGTGGGCGCCGCCGTTCATGATGTTCATCATCGGGACCGGAAGCGTATTGGCCGAAGTACCACCAATGAAGCGGTAGAGCGGTTCGCCGAGGGACTCGGCAGCCGCATGGGCGGCCGCAAGCGAGACGGCGAGGATGGCGTTCGCGCCTAAGCGCGACTTATTGAAGGTGCCATCGAGTTTGATCATCGTATGATCGACTTTGGCGGTGTCTTTGGCGTCTAAGCCAAGGATAGCCTTTTGAATTTCGCCATTGATGTTCGCGACGGCTTTGGTGACACCTTTGCCGCCGAATTTGGTCTTATCACCATCACGGAGCTCGATCGCTTCGCGGCTTCCAGTGGAAGCTCCAGAGGGCGAAGACGCTCTCCCGATAGTGCCGTCCGCGAGCGTAACCTCGGCTTCGACGGTCGGATTGCCGCGCGAGTCGATGATTTGGCGGCCATAGACCTTGACGATTTCTTGTCTGTTCATGGTTCTAGTTTTTTCTCCTTTTAGATACCGCGCTTATTATACGCGGGCGCGAGCAAAGAGGGAACAACGACGATAAAGAAAACCCCGAGACGATAAGGCTCGGGGTCAAGGAACGAAGAATCAACGAATCAGAGAATGAAGCCGAGGATTGAAGCGCCGAGGACGAAGACCAAGCAAACGAGGCTCACGATCCATCCGACGGTTCCTAAGATCCGACCGACTTTGGCTTTGCCACCTTCGCTGGCCGCTTCTTTGCCGTATTTCGCCGCTTTGAGGCCGAGGACTAAGGACGTAACGAGGAAGGCCACGCCCAAGATGAGGAAGACGACATCAATCGTAATGAGCCCCGTCTTTAAAACCAAAAGTTCATCGGAGCTGCAAGTGTGGCCCGTTCCGCCATTCGACGAGCAGACCGCATTCCCGTTTTTCGCCGCCTGATAGCTCAAAGTGAAGACCAACGAAATGATCGGAAACACGAGACACTCAAGCGAAACAGCAAGCGAAATAATCCCTTCAATCAACGCCTTAACCGGATGGAGCTCTTTCTTCTCTGCTGCAATTTCTTCTGCCATAAATTTAGGGTTTACCCCTCCCTTTTCTATTATCATGCCTAGCCGCAAGTTTAAAAACAAGGGGGTATACCAAAATCTACCCTTTTGGGTCGGTTGCGCCTCCGCGCCCGCGGTGCGATAATAAATCAATCAACCCGTCAATATATAGGAGCGTTTCCCCGATGGCCCTCGACCTTAACCTCATGATTGCAACCTTGAAAAGCCTCCGTTATTCCGTTCTTTCTTCGAGCGGCAGTTCCTCAAATTCCCTCGATGTTTTCTTTGCGGGGATCCCGGGATGGCTCCTTCTCACCCTCTTCATTATCCTGATTGTTTTGCTCCTCGCCTCAGTCGGCTTTTTGATCTTCATTTTGTCCCGTCAAAAGAAAGAGAAAGCCCTCGAAGAACAAAAGGCGGCAGAAGCCGCAAAGGCCGCTGAGCTTTTAGCGGTCCAAAAAGCCGCGACCACCAAAAATCTTTTCTTCAGCAACGTCAGCCACGATATGCGAACTCCCCTCGATGCGATGATCGGCTTTGCCAAACTCTCCGAAACCGAAAAAGACCCAGAGAAGCGGGCCGATTATTTCCGGAAGATCGAAAATGCGGGGCGGCTCCTTAGCGATTTGCTTAATGATACGATGCAGCTTTCGAAGATCGAAGCCGGCAAGATCGAGCTTCGACCGGAGCCGATCGATAACCTCGCTTTGCTTCAGGAAGTCGTCGATGATGTTCAGCCCGCGGCCGCCGCGAAACAAATCGAACTCCGCCTCCTCGATGACGAACTCGTGGGCCGGACCATCATGGCCGACCGCCTCGACCTCGAGAAGATCCTATTGAACCTCCTGAATAACGCGGTCAAATATACCCCGAAAGGCGGCCACGTGAGCCTAAGCGTCGCTTCCTTAGCGGTCCAAGCCGATGGGGCCCCCGACACCGAGATCGAAGTGAAAGACGACGGGATCGGGATCTCGCCGGAATTCCTTCCTTATGTTTTTGAGCCCTATTCCCAAGAGCAGCGCCCCGGCTATGAAGGCGCGGGGATCGGACTCGGCCTTTCGATCGTGAAGACTTTAGTCGAAGCGATGAAAGGGACGATCAGCTGCGAGAGCGTGATGGGCCAAGGCACCACTTTCACCCTCCACTTCCATTTCCCGACCGCCCAAGCCGCCGCCATCAAAGCCTCGAAGACGACCTATAAGGACGAAGATCTCCGCGAGAAGCGGGTGTTAGCCTGCGAAGGTAACGCCTTGAACCGCGAAGTGATCGCCGGGCTTTTGAAGAGCAAGAAGATGGAAGTCGTGTTCGCCGAAAATGGCGACCTCGGCTACAAGATGTTCCAGCAATCGGAACTCTTCCATTTCGATGCGATCTTGATGGACGTCCGGATGCCGGTGATGGATGGCTACCAAGCGAGCCGAATGATCCGGACCTTAGACCGGCCCGATGCCGTGAGCGTGCCGATCATCGCCTTAACCGCCGACGTCTTCCCGGTCGACATCCAGCACTGCCACCAAGCCGGGATGAACGATCACGTCGCCAAGCCGATCGACCCCGATAAACTCTTCAGCGCCCTCGCCCACGCGATTGCCGCGAAGAATCTCGCCTAAGGTTGAGAGCAATGAAAGCCCCGATCAAACGGGGCTTTTTTTATGGACGTTACCGCTGCTTTTTCTCGGCGTTTGCTTCTTCGGCTTCTTCGATCATCGCCGCGAGGCGTTTCGGATCGGAATCGATCTGGCCGATGCTGGCGATGAGGAGGCAAACGAAGGCGGCGCTGATCATGACCGTCGCCGCGGCGGAGGCGTAGGCGGCAAAGTCAAAGGCCCACCCGCTCTTCTTTTGGGCGAAGACGGTTTTGCAATAAAGGACGAAGTCGGCCCCAAAATAGAGGATGCAAAGAAAGACGAGGACCAAGGTGGTCACGATCAGGCCTTTCTTTCGAAAGAGCAGTCCAAAGAAACCGAGGACCACCACCAAGACGATCGCGGAGGCAATCGCATAAGAGCCAACGAGGGCATCGTTCCCCGCGGTGGTGCCCGCGTGGCCTTCAATCACCTGGATCAAGGTCCCGAACTTGAATGAAAAAGCGCCGAAGTAGCCAAAGTAGCAGGCAAAGGAGAGGCCAAAGAAGAGGGAGCGGCGGCTGAGGCCTCCGATGATCGCGAAAAGAAGCCCGAACCCCCACATCGCGGCAAAGACCCCATACCATATCCGAAGCGAGGCGTCGCTAGGATCCCTTAAATTAAAGAGCATGAGAAAGCTGGCTAAGGCAAAGAAGAGAGTCGAAATCGCGGCTAAGACGAGGTAGAGGGCTTCGCTTGAGTCCTGCTTCATACACGTTCATGATACAACTTTTGCGGAGACCACTTGACTATCAAATGGTCGAGCCTAGAATAAAACTAGCCTTGAAAGAGACATGCTTAAACAATCGTAAGATTGTATGAAGTACCACTCCGGAGCCGCCTATGAAGAATGGGCCGTCATCCTTCCGCGTTAAGGAAGAAGAGAAGAGCAGAACAATCGTTCTGAAGTAAGGTGGTACCGCGCAAACGCGTCCTTATGCAAGGACGCTTTTTATTTGCTAGGAGGCAAATATATGAAAGTGAAGTACGCTGGAAAAGAATTCGAAATCGCCGATGGGGCCAATGGTTTCGATGCCGCGAAAGTCGTGGATCCCGAAAAGAAAAATAAAGCCCTCGCCGTGAAAATCGGCGAGAAGATCGCCGATATGCGGGAACCGCTTCCCGCCGGAGCCGACTTCTCCTATGTGATGCCGGAAGATCCCGATGGCTTTGAAATGCTCAATCACTCCTGCAGCCACCTGATGGCTCAGGCGATCAAGCATCTCTACCCCAATGCCTTATTCGGCTTTGGCCCCGCGATCGAAGAAGGATTCTATTACGATATCGATTTCGGCGATAAAGTCGTGACCGAGGCCGATTTCCCCGCGATCGAAGCCGAGATGAAGAAACTCTCGAAAGAGAACATCCCGTTCAAACGCCGCGAGATCAGCATGGATGAAGCCTTAGAAGTCTTTAAGGGCAACCACTACAAGGTCGAGCACATTAAAGAACTGCAAGCCCCGATTTCGCTCTATGAGCAAGGCGACTTCACCGATCTTTGCCGCGGCCCTCACGTCCCGAGCACCGGATATCTGAAGCACTTCAAGATCTTGAGCTTAGCGGGCGCTTATTGGCGCGGCGACTCGAAGAATAAGCAGCTGACCCGGCTCTATGCGACCTGCTGGCCGAGCGAAGAAGCTTTAGCGAACTATCTCCAAATCTTGGAGAAACGGAAGGCCAATGACCACCGCAAACTCGGCAAAGAGCTCGGTCTCTTCATGATCAGCGACTATGGTCCGGGCTTCCCCTTCTTCTTACCGAAAGGCATGATCGTGAAGAACGAACTGATCTCCTATTGGCGGGAAATCCACCAGAAAGCCGGCTACCTCGAGGTCGAAACCCCGACGATGTTAAGCCGCGAGCTTTGGGAGACCTCGGGCCATTGGGAGCACTACAAGGAGAACATGTACACGACCAAGATCGACGATAAGGATTTCGCGATCAAGCCGATGAACTGCCCCGGCGCGATGCTCGTCTACAATAACTCGATCCATTCCTATAAGGATCTGCCGGTCCGGATCGCCGAACTCGGCCACGTCCATCGTCACGAAGCCTCGGGCGCCCTCAATGGCTTATTCCGGGTCCGGGCTTTCACCCAAGACGATGCCCATATTTTGATCCGGTTCGATCAGATCGAATCCGAGGTCAAGAATATCATGGCCATCTTCGATGAGGTCTATAAGGTCTTTGGCCTCAGCTACAAGATCGTCCTTTCGACCCGGCCGGAGAAAGACTATATCGGCACGGTCGAATATTGGGATAAATCCGAAGCGATCTTGGCCCAAGCCTGCAAAGATTCGGGCCACGAATACACGATCAATCCGGGCGACGGTGCCTTCTACGGTCCGAAACTCGACTTCAAGCTCCGCGATTCGATGGGCCGGACTTGGCAATGCGGCACGATTCAGCTCGACGTGAACCTCCCGCACCGCTTCGGCTGCTACTACATCGACGAGAAGGGCCAGAAGGTCGAACCGGTGATGCTTCACCGGGTGGTCTTCGGCTCGATCGAACGCTTCATCGGGATCATCATCGAGGAATACGGCGGCGCCTTCCCGACTTGGCTCGCCCCGGTCCAGTGCGCGGTTTTGCCGGTCAATGGCGAAGTCGCGAAGCATGAGGACTACGCGAAGAAAGTCGTCGCGGCCTTACAAGAGGTCAAAGTCCGGGCGGAGCTCGAAGATAGCAACGACAAAGTCGGTTACCGTCTCCGTAACGCCCAGGTCCAGAAGATTCCGTTCACCCTGGTGGTCGGCGATAAAGAAGCCGAGAGCGAGTCGGTGACCTACCGGGTCTATGGCTCGGAGAAACAGGTGAGCGTCCCGCTCCAGGAGTTCATCAAGATCATCCGGAAGTCGATCGACGACAAAGCCCGTTATTGAGCTTGCGATGAAACTAAAGCGGTGAGTTCCAGTCAAACCACCGCTTTTCTTTTGCCGAAAGAAAAAGCCCGGAGGAACCGGGCTTCTCTTAGGGGAAATCGTTAATAAGTTCCTTCGAGAAGATGGCGGGCGATCCGGCGAGCTTCGCGGAGGGGAATCCGATATTCCAAGGCGATTCCTAAACTTAGTTTCCGATACTCCTCGTTCAGTTCCGCCAAAGCTTTCTCCCCATCCGGAGTCAGGCTCAGGATCTTGCCTGGGCCTTCTCGAAAGATGCCGGCTTCCTTAAGTCGCTTAACCTGGGCGGAGACATCCGCTCTCGAGACGCCAAGGGATGAGGCGATCTCAATCGCCTTGAAGTGATGGGGATCGCCTTCCCCGATGGCGAGAAGGATCCGTCGCTTTGTCGCCGCCTTCATGGGCGGCAATGAGGACAATGGCCTTCTTTTTCGGCTGCCTTGGCCTTTTCTTTATGGAATTCTTTCACGATTCTTCGGCCCGCTCCGCCCCCGCAATCGCAACCGCCGATGCGTTGGCCCTTGGCCTTTTTGAGCCCAACATAGAGAACGAAAGCGAGGACGAGTAAGCCTAAAGCGACGAGGACTAAGATATCGACCCAGTTCATTTAGGCCACCTCCCCTTTGTTGACCGGATGCTTCCCGTTGTACCAATGGATCAGATAGAGCGCCAGGAGGAACGCTCCCGCCCAGATAAAGGAAGTCCACCACCACGTCCCAATCGTGTAAATCGCCGAAGAGACGAGATAAGCCGTGCCAAGCCAGAAAGCGATGGTCCCTTTGAAGCGGCCATTGGGCAATTCGGCTCGCGCGGTCGCCGTCGCAGCAAAACACGGAATGGCGAAAACGTTGAAGGCGATGAAACTGAGGAGGCCGGGGACGCCGATCCCGGTGTCTTTGGCGATGGCGAGGACGTAAGCGATCCCCGCCGCATTCTCATTAAGATCAGGATCAAAGACATGGCCGAGACTCGCCGCCAAAGTTCCGAAGGTTCCAATGACGTTCTCTTTGGCGATCAGGCCGCTAATCGCGGCAACTCCGAAGGTCCAACCACTGCCATTCTGCCCTCCAGTTAACTGCGATCCGAAACCGAGGGGGGTGAAGATCGGCTGAATGATCTTGCCAAGGCTCGCGAGAATCGATTGGCCCATGTCTTCGTCGGCCAGGTAGTTCCAGTTCCACGCAAAGTGGGTGAGGAACCAAATCAAAATCGTGGAGGCGAGGATGATCGTGAAAGCCTTCTTAACGAAGTGCTTGGTCTTGTCCCAAACGTGGATGGCTAAGGCCCGAGGCTGCGGGAGGTGATAGGAAGGCAATTCCATGATGAAGGGTGGCGTCGCGCCTTTGAGGGTGGTGTGGCGCATCAAAAGCACGCAAACGAGAGCCACGATAACGCCAAGGAAGTACATTCCTAGTGTGATCAGCTCCGGATGAGCGAAGCCGAAGAGCTCGGCCACGCAGCCAGCGACGGCGAGGATAATCGGTAACTTCGCCCCGCACGAGAAGAACGGAATGACCCGGATGGTCGATGTCCGCTCATTATCGGTGGCGAGAGTCCGGGTGTTCATCATCGCCGGGACCGAGCAGCCAAAGCCCATGATCATCGGTAAAAACGCCCGACCCGAAAGACCATATTTCCGAAAGATCTTGTCGAGGATGAAGGCAATCCGAGCCATATAACCCGAGTCTTCAAGAATGCTGAAAAAGAAGAACAAAAGAGCAATTTGCGGAAGAAAGCTCAAGACGGCGAAAAGCCCGCCCATTACGCCATCGCAGACCAAACCGATCGACCATGCGGCCGCTCCGGCATTGCTCATGCCCGTTCGCGTGAGATTGCTCAGCCAATCCGTGCAATCTGTTAGCAAAGACTGAAGGAAGACGCCAAGCGAGGCGATTCCCCCATTCGAGAAAAGACCGGCGAAGGGACCGTCCCCGGGGAAGGTGGAATCCACGACCCCCATCGCATTCAGATAAAACAGATCCTCGCCAAAAACGAAATGGAAGATCAGGAAAAGAACGATGGCAAATAGCGGCAACGCCACCCATTTGTTGGTCATGAGACGGTCAATCTTGTCCGAAAGCGTCATCTTTTCCGATGCTTTGCGGATTCGTTTGGTTTCCGCGATGGCCAAATCCTCCGAAATGTAGCGATAGCGGGCATCGGCCACGATGGCTTCGAAGTCGGTCCCGAAGGTCGCGTTCTTGAAAGTTTCTTTATAAACGGAAACCTGGATCGAGAGATCCGGTTCGGCTTTCTTTTCGATCTCGTCGTCCTCCACGAGTTTGGTCGCGTGGAAACGGGCATTGAGGATTCCCTTCGCCCCATAGGCCTTGCTCAAGGAATCGATCAATTCTTGAACGAGGCAATCCTTCAAAAAGGAACGGCCCCGTCGCTGAGTTTCCGAGGTCCGGGTCGCCATGACCATCAAATCATCAAGGTTCTCCTCCTTCAAAGCGGAGATGCCGATGACGGGAACTCCTAGCGCATTCGCGAGCTTTGCCGTATCGATGGAGTCGCCATTCTTCCTCACCGCGTCCATCATGTTAAGAGCGATGACGACCGGGACATCCATCTCGAGGATTTGGGTCGTGAGGTAAAGGTTGCGTTCTAAGTTCGTCGCATCGACGATATTGATTACGCAGTCGGGTTTCTCATCCAGGATGTAATTTCGGGAAACCACCTCCTCAGGCGTATAGGGGCTGAGCGAATAAATCCCGGGCAGGTCCACCACCGAAACCATGGTCCCGTTCTTCTTGTTCTTATAGGTTCCCGTCTTCTTCTCGACGGTGACTCCCGGCCAGTTTCCGACATATTCGGAACTGCCCGTAAGCGAATTGAATAACGTGGTCTTTCCCGAATTCGGGTTACCCGCCAAAGCAAAACGTTTCATCAGCGGTCCTCCTTCGTTACTTCGGATTCGAGATAAATAAAGGACGCTTCATCCTTGCGGAGCGTCAATTCGTAGCCCCGTAAGGTGATCTCGAGGGGATCCCCTAGCGGCGCTTTCTTCCGAAGATAGACTTCGGTCCCCGGGGTGATGCCCATGTCGAGCAAACGCCGGCGGATTTTCCCTTCGCCTTTGACGGAGACGATGATGCCGCTTTCGCCCATGACGAAAGAATTCAGGCTTTTTTCCATACCTGTTTTTATTTCCTTTCTTTTGAATTTACGCGACGAAAATAGAACCCGAGATATCGGTGTCGAAGGCCAGACGGCTCCCCTTCACCCGACAGATCGTGCTCATCCCGCAATGCGAGAGGACCTCAATCTTGGCATCCAGCATGATCCCGAGGCTCTCGAGATGTTTCTTGGTTTTCTCATCCGAAGCGATGCGGATCACCCGCAGGCTCTGACCAGCTGGAGCTACCCTTAATGGCATAGTTCTTCCTCCTGAGTTAGGTATAACTAACTTCGGTCATACTATACCACGCATCTCCCTTGAAGTAATCCCCGAGTTAGGATAAACTAACTCCACAAGAAAATCGTTGGCTTTTTCTCGGAGGAATTCGTCAAATGGAGTTAACAAATCCTGATATTTATGAATCGGGCGAAGACTACTTGGAACGGATTTTGATGCTGGAAGAAAGCAAAGGAGTCGGCCAAGTCCACGCGATCGATTTGGCCCAAAGCTTTGGCTACAGCAAACCAAGCGTTTCCTTGGCTTTGAAGAAACTCAAGGCGACCGGATATCTCACCTTTGGGGGCAAAGATCAAATTATCCTGAGCGAAAAAGGCCGAGCCCTCGGAAGCAAAACCTATGAGCGGCACCAAGTGATCGGAGCCGCGCTCATTTCGCTTGGGGTCGAAGAAACGGTTGCCTATAAAGACGCTTGCAAGATGGAACACGATCTTTCGGAAGAGACTTTTCAGGCTTTGAAAAAACATTATCTTCAAAAGCAAAAAAGATAGAATGTGCCCGTCATGGCCTAGACGGCGCAGTCACAAAAACAACTTCGGGTTTGGAAGGCTTTATTTGAAGGACTTTTCTTGAGGTTTATTCGGATCGACGTAGACGGGGCGGGCGATCCGGGAATAGTAGATTCCCCCAACGACGAGATGAAGCACCACCATTTGAAAGGCTTCGACCACATAGACCCAATCGATCGGGTTCGCCGAAAGATCAATCACTTCATGGAAGATCGTGATCGTTAATGGCATCGCTAAGGCGGAGACGAGCCAGACCCGCGGGGTCGCATCGGTCCGTTTGATCATGAAGGTGAAGCCGACTAAGAAAGCGACGATGAAGAGATTGCTGATCCCCATCGCGATATCGCCGCCATAGAAATTAAGAACCGCTAGGGCGATATATACGGCGATCGACTTTTTCGCAGTCAAATCATAACGTTGGCGAATCTCGTCCATTTTGCTCATAGAATCGGTCCTCCCTGGACTCTTTTTATTAGTATAAAAACAGCGGTCCAATCGGGGCGGAACCTTCTATTTCACTTTGATATGGAGTTCAAAAGAAAAGGATGGGATTTCCCTCCTAAAAGAGATTTCCCATCCTTAGCGTTTCACCAATAGTAGGACGAGGCCCCGATCGCCATCGCTTCGCCGGTCTCATCATCGTGGTGAGAGGCATCGACCGCAAGAGCCAGGGCAAGCAAAGGTAACTCATCTTTTGGATCAGTCGCGGTGAGATAGAAGGTATTATGGAGGCTCAAGACTTTCCGTTGGACTAAGCCGATCGAAGTGCCATCTTGCTTAAGGACTTCGTAGTTCCAGTCCAAGATGTCGCCTTTAATGAGGCAATCCATGAAATCGACTTTGAACTTCGCATGGAACCAGGAGAACTTCTCCTTGATCGTGCCTTTTAATTCCCCGGCGATATAAATCTCGTAGGTGTGGAAGAAGCTCCAGACCTTCTCTTTGATGAAGGCGACTTCCTTCCCTTCCAAATCATCGATATGGATTTTGTGGCCGAGCGACCAAAACTCGCCATGGACGTGATAGAGGGGACGGCCTTCTTCGTCGTTCACATCGTATTGCTCGGTCCAGCTGAAGAGACGTTCCTGAATGGTTAATGCCATGGCTTTTTTTCTCCTATAGACAAGGACTCTATCGTAAGGGTTTCCCTTAAAAGAAAACGCCCGAATGGGGGCGCGATCTTTCCACTTTTTCACTCGGGATCTTCGAAATTCCCGGGTTTGAAGGTCCGATTCATATTGGCCTTCTCCATCGAGAGCAGCTTCTTCTTCAGCTCAATTCCGCCTTGATAACCGACCAAATCGCCCTTTTTCCCGATCACGCGGTGGCAGGGAATGAAGAGCGGAATCGGATTGCGGTTCACCGCCATCCCCACCGCTTTCGCGGCCTTCTTATCGCCAACGGCCTCCGCGACTTCTTCATAGGTCCGCGTTTCCCCATAGGGGATCGTGAGGAGATATTGATACACTTTGAGTTCGAAATCGGTTCCTTCCGGCTTTAGGCGCACATCGAAAGATTTGCGTTGGCCGAAGAAATATTGGTTGAGCTCCACGATCGCATCATAGAGGACCGTGTTCTCTTCGTTCGAGGCAAGCGGAATATCGACCGCACCAAATTTCAGACCTAAAATGGCCTTATCATCGACGATGATTGTCACATCGCCGGCTGCGGTATCGTAAACGGCATAGCGAAGAGCCATGATCCTTATTTGCCTGCTTTCATATATATTAATAGCCATTTTCAAGAAAAAGAGCAAGTGAGGCCGTTCTTCTTTTAGAAGAAAAGTCCTTCAGGGACCCGCGGCCATGCTATGATTATTTCAGAGTTAGCGGGCGATGCGTTTTGTATCGCTAGAGCTCCGCGATAAGGAGCTCACTCGTCCCTATTTTTCGGCTAAAGGCAATCCCGTTCCCCGTGGGGCAAGCGGATGAGTCCGTCCTTAATCTAAGGAAAAGTAAGTCTTTGAGGCATCCGTTAACGCCTCGATGGCTTATTTTTTTCGTTTACGGGCCACCCTTCGATTCCAAACGAAGTTCCCAATAAGGAGGAATTTCAATTATGGGAAACAATCCGATTGCCGTTTTCGTTAACGGCGAACTCCATCTTAACGTCCAAGTGGACGAGGCCCACGACACCGTGTGGCTGAGCGTCAAAGACATGACTCAGCTCTTTGGAGTCAACCAGCCAGCCATTGCCAAACACATTTCATCCATTTACAAGGCAAAAGAACTCAGCAAAAGATCGACTTGCACTGACTTTTCGCCCATCGAAGGAGAAACTTCGTCTTTAAAAAAGAAAGCTCCCTTCTACAACCTCGATATGATTCTTGCCATTGGCTACCGAGTCAATTCCCAAAAGGGCGTGACTTTCCGCCACTGGGCTTCGACGATTCTAAAGGATTATCTCCTCAAAGGCTATGCCCTCAACCAAAGCCGGCTGGCTCAGTTGGAAAAGCAGGCAAAAATCCTTGAGATTGCCACCCGGCCTGAAGATCTTTCAGCCGAGTCCAAGGTTGAGTTCTTTGATTTACTGACCGACTTCGAAAAAGGCCTGATTCTCCTCGATGACTTCGATCACGAAAGCTTCCCGAAGAAACCCGGGGGCCAAAAAGCGACCTACCAGTTGACCTATGAGGATGCTCGGTCCGTCATCGACGCCCTCCCTTTCAGCCAAAGCAGCAGTCTCTTTGGAAGGGAACGGGTCGAAGGGCTTTTCAAAGGTTCAATCGCTTCAATTTATCAAACCTTCGACTATCAAGAGGTCTACCCCACTCTCGAAAGCAAAGCCGCCCATTTGCTTTACTTCTTGGTGAAAGATCACGGTTTCTTGGATGGAAATAAGCGAATCGCCGCCACCTTATTCATCTATTACCTGAAAAAGAATGGGGCCTTAGCTCCGGAAGGGCCGAAGACCATTTCTCCAACCACCTTGGCCGCCACCACCCTGCTCATTGCCGAAAGTCATCCAGAGGAAATGGATCTAATCCTTTCCTTCGTCTTGGGGATTATCGGCTAATAAATAACCTTTTTCTTCGGCAACGCCTCAACTAGTTCCAAAACGGAGCAAGTTGAAAAAAGGCGGTGTAATTGATGAAGCCCCAACTGACTTCCCGAAGGAGCCAGTTGGCTTTCTTGTGCCTCAAAAAGGAGACCCAGTAAACGACAATAATGGCCAATAAAAAAAGAGAATACCAGCAATGAAGCCTATTTTTTAGAGATATTGCTCGAATTTCTTCGACGGGATCGGATGTATTCCAAAATGGAATACTTTAACAAATAGTGTTTAAATAAGCATTTTTACTAATGGTTAATATATTTTGTAAGTGCTTTTTCTTATCAAATCCGTTCTCAATCTCTTTGGGGATTCTTTTCCCGTTTGCTTTTCTCAGCCCTTCTTTAGAAGGACCCTAACGATTGTTGTTGCATCTTCGGGGAAAATGCGGATAATAATCGTTGTCGATAGAACGTAGAAAGCAGTCGCTCACCGGTGACTCGCCAGATTCTCAATGAGAATTGGCTCGAACTACAAGAAGAAAAAACTTCAAGTAATCAGCACCGGACCCGCAGACTGCGAGCCCGTTTTTTATCGCCAAGGAGGACATTACCCATCGCTTACTTCAATAACCCGAGTCACCCTCGTCCCGAGAAGCGCTTCGACCCGATCAATGAACACATCCATTACCCGGAAGTGCTCGTGATTGGACCCAACGGTGAACAGTTAGGCAAGATGCCGAGCCGCCAAGCTAATGAGCTGGCTGCCAGCTATAATCTCGACCTCTTCTGCGTCGCCCCGAACGCCAACCCGCCCGTCTGCAAGATTCTCAACTACGGCAAATACCGTTTTGAGCAGCAGAAACAGGAACGGATCTCGAAACGGAATCAGCACGTCGCTGAGACCAAGCAAATCCAGTTGCATCCGAATATCGGAATCCACGACTTGGAGACCAAGGCCCACCACGCGCATGACTTCTTAGAAGAAGGAGACAAAGTTCAGGTTTCCGTGGTCTTCAAAGGCCGCGAAATGGCCCACCAAGAAATTGGCGAGGACTTGATGAAGAAGTTCATGGACCTCATGAGCGACGTCGCCACCGTCGAAAAAGCCCCCTATTGGGAAGGCAAATGGTACAACGCCGTTCTTGCAGCGAAAGCCAAGAAATAAAGGAGGAACTTAGCATGCCCAAGATGAAGTCGAAACGCGCTTTGATGAAACGCGTTAAAGTCACCGGTTCCGGTGCCTTAAAGAGAAAGCACGCCTATATGGGACACCTTGCCCCGAATAAGACGCACAAGGAGAGACGTCAGTTACGTAAGAGCGGATTGGTCGACAAGACCGATTATGGCCGCATTAAGTATCTGATCGCGAAATAAGGAGAAATAAACCATGGCAAGAGTCAAAGGTGGCACGGTTACCCGTGCTCGTCGCAACAGAGTCCTTCACCAAGCGGAAGGGTACTTCGGATCGAAGCACATCCTTTTCAAAACCGCGAAGGAACAAGTCTGCCACAGCTTACGCTACGCCTATATCTCGCGTCGCTTAGTGAAGAGAGATTATCGGAAGCTCTGGATTCGCCGGATCAACGCGGCTTGCCGCGTGAACGACATCTCCTACAGCAAGTTCATGGATGGACTCAAGAAGAACAACGTGAACATCAACCGTAAGATGCTCTCCGAACTCGCGATCAACGATCCGAAAGCCTTCTCCGGCCTTGTTGAGACCGCTAAGAAAGCTCCGGCTAAAGCTGCCGCGAAGTAATTCGCACAAACAAAAAAAGAGAGCCGTTCTCGTTAAGAGGACGGCTTTTTTTGTCATTGTCTAAAGCGGTTATTTCGGCTCGGTCTTACCAAAGACTTCTTGGCCATGACTCATATAGATCGGCTTCGCCTCATCGATGCATTTCTGGACCAAGGGCGCCCAGTCGAACTTGCTTTCGAAGTACTCGCACTCCTTGAGATGGGGATGGGTCTTCGGGGCTTTCGGCTTAAAGATGGTGCAGCAATCTTCATAGGGCCGAATCGAAATCTCGAAGGTTCCGATCTTCTCGGCAGTCGATATGATCTGAAGCTTATCGGAAGCGCATAACGGCCGTAAGATCGGGAAGTTCGTCACTTCGTTGATCACATCCATCGATTCGAGGGTTTGCGAGGCGACTTGGCCGATGGCTTCGCCCGTCGCAATGCCAAGGCAATGGTTCTTTTTAGCGAGTCCCACCGCAATCCGCATCATCATCCGCCGCATGATCGTGATGCAATAGGGTTCATCGACGTTTTTATAGATCGCGAGTTGCAACTCGGTGAAGGGGATGACGTTCAATTTGATGTCGGCCTGATAGACGTTCAGTTTCTTCAAGATGTCCTTTAATTTATCGAGGACCGCCTCGCTGGTATAAGGCGGGGCCGCGAAATGGATGCATTCGATTTTGACGCCGCGACGTAAGAGCGAATACCCGGCGACGGGCGAATCGATGCCACCTGAAAGCAGGAGCATCACTTTGCCATTCATTCCTAAGGGATAGCCTCCCGCGCCCGGATAGTCGTGGGACGAAAGGTAGACCGCATCCTTCCGGACATCGATCGTTAAGGTGATATCCGGATGATGGATATCGACTTTTAAGGCGGTGTGATCCAAGAGATAATCCGCGACCGCGCAGCTGAGGTGATAACTATCGAGCGGATAGGTCTTATCGGCGCGTTTGCTTTCGCATTTAAAGGTCTTCCCCGGCTCTTTTTGGAGGAGTTCGAGCGCTTGGGCTTGGAGTTCGCTCAGCTCGCGGGAGCCCCGGTAAACGAGCGAAATCCGCTGGATCCCCGCGATCTCTTGAAGGCGGTTTAGGATCGGGGCCGGGTCTTCGCCATTTAACGCAATGACGATATGGTCGCGGCTACTGCGATAAGCGAGTTTCTCATCCGCTAAAGCATCCTTGATGTTATGAAGGAGCTGACGGATAAAAGCCCGCTTATTGTCGCCTTTCGTCGAAAGTTCGCCATAGTGGATCAAAAAGGAATCAAAGGTGATCATCGGTCATGAACCTCCGCTAAAATGCCATCGAGCGTGGCTAAAAACGCGTCGACTTCTTCTAAAGTATTCCGGGCCGAGAAGCTGATCCGGATCGAGTTGCTGGCCAGATCTTTGCTTTTCCCGATCGCCGCGAGGACATAGGACGTTTTCTCGAACTTGCTGTTGCAGGCGGAGACGCTCGAAACATAAATCTCTTTTCGGGACAAGGCTTCCATCACGACGCTGGCTTTTTTATGGACGAAGGAGAAATTCACGACATAGGGGGAACCGTTTGCGGGCGAATTGATCACGATCCCGATCCGCTTCGTAAGGCCCTGGACCAGATGGTCGCGCAAGACTTCGACATAATGTTCATTTTGGCTGATTCTTTGGTAGGAAAGCATTAAGGCGGTCGCTAACGCGGCGTCCCCCG
>MVZL01000011.1 GCA_002068375.1 Tenericutes bacterium ADurb.BinA155 | reverse complement strand
GAATGGGAAGAATGTCGCGGACTATGGAAGCCAAGGCGAGAACCGGTTAGCGGTCTTAGCCTTGAAATTTGCCCCTTTCTTCTTGATCGAAGACGAAGGCAAGAAACCGATCTGCGTGCTCGATGACGCGACAAGCGAGCTCGATCTTGATCACCAGAAGGCCCTCCTTCAGTTCACCAAAGGACTCCAGCAGGTCTTCATCACCGCGACCCAATTAGACATCGAAGGAGCGTCGATCATCGACGTATCCGCGAATAAAGCCATTAGGAGGAATTAACCATGGCAGACGAAATCAAAGACGAAAAGAAAGTGAGCGGACCTCTTGCCGAAGAGGATAAGTTCACTTATAAGGAGGACTCGGTTGCGAACGAGAAGGAACTTGAAAAGGTTCAAGAAGCCTACACTGCGAGCAACATTCAGGTCCTTGAAGGCCTCGAGGCGGTTCGGAAACGCCCGGGCATGTATATCGCAACGACCGCGGCGGCCGGCTTGCACCACCTCGTGTGGGAAATCGTCGATAACTCGATCGATGAAGCCCTCGCCGGTTATTGCAAAAACATCGAAGTCACGATCAATAAGGGCGACTCCGTCACCGTCGAAGACGATGGCCGGGGTGTCCCGACTGACATCGTCGCGAAGTCCGGCTTATCCGGCGTCGAGACCTGCTTCACCATCCTGCACGCCGGCGGCAAGTTCGGCGAAGGCGGCGGTTACAAAGTCTCGGGCGGCCTCCATGGCGTTGGCGCCTCAGTTGTTAACGCCCTCAGCTCCTGGATGGATGTCCGCGTTTTCCAGAACGGCGGAGAATATTTCATCCACTTCCAAGACGGCGGCCACTATCAAGAACATTTGAAACGGGTGGGCGATACCACCAAGCGCGGCACCATCGTCACCTTCCAACCGGATCCCACGATTTTCACGGAGACCACGGTCTATGATTACGACACCATCAAGAACCACCTCCGTCAGATGGCCTTCTTAAATGGCGGCATCAAAATCACCCTGACCGATAACCGGGGCGAAACTCCGGTCAGTGAAACCTTCTTCTATGAAGGCGGCATCAAAGAGTACGTCGCTTACATCAACCAGAACAAACTTCCGATCAACCCGACCGTGATTTATTGCCAAGGGGCGGAAGACGTTACCTTGGTCGATGGGAAGACGGTCGAACGGATCTACGCCGAAATCTCGCTGCAGTGGACCGATTCGTATTCGGGTGATGGGATTTATTCCTTCTGCAACAACATTTCGACCAAGGAAGGCGGCACCCACGTCGAGGGCTTAAACCTCGCGCTTTCCCGGGTCCTTAATGATTACGCCCGTCAGTTCAAATTCCTCAAAGAAGACCAAGACAACTTCACTGGCGACGATTGCCGCGAAGGTCTTACCTGCGTCGTTTCGGTCAAACACCCGAACCCGCAATACGAAGGCCAGACCAAGACCAAACTCGGCAACTCCGAAGTCCGGAAGATCGTTTCCACGATCGTTGGCAATGATCTTAAGACCTTCTTGCTCGAACACCCCGCGGAAGCCAAAGCCATCATCGAGAAAGTTCAGCTCGCTTCGAAAGCCCGCGATGCCGCGAGAGTTGCCCGTGAAAAGATTCGGAAGAGCGCGCTTGAAATCACCACCCTCCCGGGCAAACTCGCCGACTGCAGCTCCCGCGATCCGGAAATTTGCGAACTCTACATCGTCGAGGGTAACTCCGCTGGTGGATCCGCTAAAAACGGCCGCGATCGGGAAACCCAAGCGATTCTGCCGCTCCGTGGCAAAATCTTGAACGTCGAAAAGGCGCGGGAAGACCGGATTTGGGCCAACGCCGAAATCGGGAACATGATCACCGCGATCGGCGCGGGAATTCGCGATAATTTCGATGTGACTAAGATCCGTTACCACAAGATCGTCATCATGACCGATGCCGATGTCGATGGTGACCACATTCGGATTCTTTTACTCACGTTCTTCTACCGCTTCATGCGGCCGTTGCTCGATGGCGGTTACGTTTATATCGCCCAGCCGCCTCTCTACAAGATCGATTACAAAGGATCGCCGTATTACGCCTATAACGACGCTCAGCTCGAAGTCTTGAAGAAAGACCTTCAACTCAAAGCCGGCTATCCGTTCCAGCGTTATAAGGGACTCGGCGAAATGGACGCCCAGCAGCTCTGGGAAACCACTATGGACCCAAAGGCCCGCAAGATGATCCGGATCACCGTCGAAGATGCCGCCGATGCCGAAAAGGCATTCACCGACTTAATGGGCGATGATGTTGAACCGCGCCGCGCATACATCCAACAGAATGCGAAGTTCGTGAAGAACCTCGACATCTGATGAAGGAGGAAACACAAAATGGATAACGACGATAACAAGAAAATCGACGGGCAAACCCCGGCGAATGCCGATGACGATAACCATGAAGGCACCGCCAGCGACGAGAAGCACATCTCCCACGAAGGCCAGCAAAGCGACGATGCGATGTTCGGCCACGACGCGGCGGTTTCTGGTGTCATTCCGGGCTTAATCGACCGCGATGTCGCCGGTGAAGTCAAGACCGCGTTCCTTGACTATTCGATGTCGGTCATTGTCGCCCGGGCGATTCCGGATGTCCGCGATGGCCTTAAACCCGTTCAGCGCCGGATCATCTTCGGCATGAACGAAGAAGGCGTTCTCCCCAATAAGCCGTATGTGAAATGCGCGCGTATCGTCGGCGACGTCATGGGCAAATATCACCCGCACGGCGATTCGGCCCTTTATCTCACCCTCGTTCGGCTCGCGCAGCCGTTCTCAATGCGTTACACCTTGGCGGACGGCCACGGTAACTTCGGTTCCATCGATGGCGACGAACCCGCCGCCATGCGTTACACCGAGGCGAGAATGAACAAGCTCTCGCTCGAAATGGTCCGCGATATCGATTGCGATACCGTGAATTTTGTCGATAACTACGATGGCACCTTAACCGAACCCGAAGTTTTGCCCTGCCGTTTCCCGAACTTACTCGTGAACGGCTCGCAAGGCATCGCGGTCGGCATGGCGACCAACATGGCTCCGCACAATATGTCGGAATCGATCGACGCGACCATCGCGGTCGCCAAGAATCCGAATCTCACTCCGCTCGAAATCATGCAGCAATATTTACCGGGACCGGATTTCCCCTCGGGCGGCACGATTTTAGGTCGTAAGGGCATCATGGATGCCTATACGACTGGCCAAGGTTCGATCATGATCCGGAGCAAATACCACATCGAAGAGATGGATAACGGCAAATCCCGCATCATCGTCACCGAGATCCCGTATCAGGTCAATAAAGCTTTGATGATCGAAAACATCGCCGATCTCGTTCGGGCGAAAGTCATCGACGGCATCACCGATGTCCGCGATGAATCGAACAAGGAAGGTATCCGGGTCGTGATTGAAATCCGCAAGGATTGCATCCCGGAAGTCGTCGCGAATAATTTACTCAAGCACACGCAACTTCAGACCAGCTTCGGCATCATCAACCTCTGCCTTGAAGATGGAGCCCCGGCGATCCTTCCGGTCGATAAGATCATCAAGGATTACATCGAGTTCCAGGTTCGGGTCTTAACCCATCGGACCAAATTCTTATTAAAGCGGGATTCCGATCGGCTTCACATCGTGGAAGGCTTATTGCTCGCCCACGACAACATCGACGAAGTCATCCACATCATCCGCGGATCGAAGACCGATGAAGAATCGGCGAATAAACTCCATGAGCGTTTTGGCCTCACCCAACCGCAAATCGATGCGATTTTGGCGATGACCTTACGGCGTTTACAGGGGATGGAGCAAGATAAGCTCTTAGCCGAAAAAGCCGAATTAGAGAAGAACATCACCGAGTACAATCGTTTGCTGTCCAGCCGCGACAACATCATCGAACAGATGATCAAAGAGCTCCTCGAAGTCAAAGCGAAATTCGGCGACGAGAGAATGACTGAGATCACCGACGAAGCCGGCGACATCGAAAACGAAGACCTGATCCCGCAAAAGAACATCTTGGTCGTCTTGACCAACAACGGTTATTTGAAGCGGATGGATGATGACACCTTCTCGGCTCAACACCGCGGCGGCCACGGCATCACCGGCATCAAGACCACTTCGGGCGACATCGTGAAGCTCATGAAGCACACGAAGACCCATACCGATATTCTCTTCTTCAGTTCGATCGGCAAAGTTTACCGGATGCGGGGTTATCAGATCCCGGATTCGGGCCGGATCGGCAAAGGAATGCCGGTCGTGAACTTCTTGAACCTCGATCAAAACGAAAAGATCGTGGCGATCCTCCCGTGCGATTCTTACCCCGAGAGCGATTTCCTCTTCTTCGTGACCGAGCATGGCGTCGTGAAACGCACCGCGCTCACCGAGTTCGCCTCGATCCACACCAATGGCAAGATCGCGGTGGGCTTACGCGAAGGCGATACCCTCTATGATGTGAAACACACCACGGGGAACTGCTATATTTCGCTCGCTTCCAGCAATGGCAAACTCTGCTCGTTCTTAGAGTCCGATGTTCGGACGATGGGACGGACCGCGGCGGGCGTTACCGGCATGAATCTGAAGGATGGCTCCGAGATCATCGGCGTCACCACCTCGGACGAAGGCCACATGATCTTGGTTCTCACGAGCTTAGGCTATGGCAAGATGAGCTATGCCAAAGATACCGACCTGCCCGATGGCCGCCACTATGATGGCTATCGTCTCACCAAACGGGGCGCCAAAGGCGTCACGACGGTGAAAGTGACCCCGAAGAACGGCAAACTTGTCGCCGTCCGCGCGGTTGAAGGCGACGAAGATCTCTTGGTCATTACCCAACAAGGCATCGTGATCCGGACTCCGCTTTCGGAAGTGAAGATCGCGGGCCGCAATACCCAAGGCGTCAAGATCATCAACCTCGAAGATAAGCAACGCGTTGCTTCCTTATCGATCGTCCCGCACCAAGAGCCGGGCGAAGATGATGGCACCGATGACGAAGCCGTTGAAGGCGAAGAGACCCCGGCGGATGCCGCCCCGGTCGATGCGACCTTAAAAGACGAAAAACCCGTGACTCCGGATACTCTCGATGAAGATCTTGAGAAAAAGGATGACGGGGATGGTAACGACGATATCTGATGAAAGTCTTCATCTATTACCAACCGCCGAAAGGCCATGACGTCTACGAAGGCACCCGCTTAAGGAAAACCTTGAAGGGTGCCTGCGAACTCGCCGACGTGACCTGGGTCGATAACTTCTTGGCCTTGCCCGATATCGTTCACTTCCTTTCGCCCGATGACGAAAACAAAGCGAACGATGCCCATGGCGATGGCTACAAAGTTGTCTTCTCGCTTGGCTATAGCGAAAACGATCCGAATGCCCGTTTCTTTGACTATCCAAGTAACGGCAAACCCAGCCTGAAGGCCAAAAGCCTTCGGGCTCTTTCTAAAGCCGATCTGATTCTCGTGCCCAATGATGCGGTGGCTTCTTCCCTTAACGAAAACAAGCTCACGGCCCCCGTCAAAGTGCTTCCGCCTTGCGTGAACCTCTCGCGTTTTGAGTTCGCCAATACCGCGGAACGGAACGTGTTCAAACGCTACTACGGGGTCCGGGACGAAGAGAAGTACGTGATGAGCTGCGGCGACTATGGCGATCATGAACTGATCGAAAAGCTGAAGAGCATCGCCTTAGGCTGCCCCAGCGTGAAATTCTTCTTTTTTGGAACCAAAAAGCACGGGGCCTTTAGCCCTTTCTTGTTGAACCATTACAAGCGGCACGCCCCGAAGAATCTCCTCTTCAATCCGATCGCGGAGGATGATGTCTACCGTTCCGCTATGCTTAACGCCTCCGCCTACCTCTTACTCGATGAGGCCCACCCCGATTGCACCACCCTCTATGATGCCTTCGCCGCCAAGACCCAAGTGGTGGCCTATGGCGATCAACGGTTCAATCCGATTTTGAAGAATAAAGAGAATTGTTATATCGCGGCTTCCCCCGGCAAAGCCGCTAAGCTGATTGAGAGCCTCTCGAAAGGCGAAGTTAAGTCGACTATAATGGCGGGGTATCTGATCGCGAAGCAGAACGCCTTGCCCAATCTCGCGAAGAAACTCAAGGCGGTCTACACTTCGTTATTAGAAGATCAAAAGAAGGAGGACATCATCCCATGATCGATGTCAAAATCATCCTAGAGAAGCCGGAATACGTGAAGGAAGCGTTAGCGAAGAAAGGCTGGGATTTCGATCCGAAACCCATCATTGAACTTTCGCAGCAACGCCTCGACCTTTTAAAGGCGACCGAAACCAATAAAGCCGAACAGAATAAACTCTCGGCCTCGGTCCCCCAGGTGAAAAAAGCCGGGGGCGATGTCCAAAGCATCTTCACCAAAGTGAAGGCTCTCGCCGCGGCCAATAAGGAAAACGAAGCCAAGTTGGCCGAAGTTGAGGCCCAGCTTAAGGCCCTGATCGAAGTCCTGCCGAATATGCCGGATCCCGATCTCGCCGCGGGCGGCAAAGAAGCCAACCATCCGATCTACCATTTTGGAAAAGAGCCGACTTTTGATGGCTTTAAACCGAAAAACCACGTCGAACTCGAAGAGAGCTTAGGCCTCATCGATTACGTCCGCGGGGTCAAGATCTCCGGTTCGGGTTGCTGGATTTATACCGGACTCGGCGCCCAGCTCGAATGGGCCTTGCTCAATTACTTCATCGCCTGCCACCTCGCCGATGGTTATACCTTCATTCTTCCGCCCCATATGCTCAATGAACAAAGCGGCTATACCGCCGGGCAATTCCCGAAGTTCATCAACGACGTCTTCTGGGTCGATGGAACCAATCCGAAGAAGTTCATGCTTCCGACCGCCGAAACGGCCCTAGTGAACCTCTACCGCGATGAAATCCTGTCGGTCGATGATCTGCCGAAGAAGTTCTTCGCCTATACCCCATGCTATCGCAACGAAAGCTTAAGCTATCACGCCGATGAACGCGGGATGGTCCGGGGCTACCAGTTCAACAAGGTCGAAATGGTCCAATACACCACCGATGATGGCAGCGATGCCGCCTTCGATGAACTCGTGAACAAAGCGAAGAAGTTGGTTGAAGGCTTAGGCCTTTGCTACCAAGTCGATAAGCTCGCCGCCGGCGATTGCTCGCACTCGATGGCCCGGACTTACGATATTGAGGTCTACATCCCCTCGATGAAGATCTATAAGGAAGTCTCGAGCGTCTCTAACGCCCGCGATTACCAGGCGCGCCGTGGCATGATCCGCTACAAGGATCACCAAGGCAAAGTCCATTATTGCCACACCCTCAATGGTTCGGGGCTCGCGACCTCCCGGGTCTTCCCGGCGATCCTAGAGCAGTTCCAGCAAGCCGATGGCTCGGTGATCATTCCGGAAGTGCTTCGTCCCTTCATGGGCGGCCTCTCGGTCTTGAAACCGATTAAGAAATAACGCTAAAAAAGCTCGTGGGTGCAAAGCTCACGAGCTTTTTATGTGGCTGTCGATTAGCGGTCTAAGACGACGCTGAGGATGCAGAAGAGGGTGCAAAAATCGAGAAGGGCCGGCACCGTGGTTCCGCTGCACCAGAATTTGATTGTGGTGGCGGTCGCGTAATACGAGGAACTCGAGATTTTGACGGCTTCATCGATGATCGATGGAATTCCGGCATAGGCGAAAATGCTGGCGACTCCAAAGAAGGAGGCCGCCACGATGAGCGCGATTTTCCAATTGCTCATTCCATAGACATAGCGTTCGCCGAAAAGGGCAATGAAGGTGAGAATGAGTCCGATCACCATCATGACGAAGCTGATCGCAAGGACAATGATGGCGTTGGCCCCATTTTGGCCGAAGGCATACTGGTAGAAGTTGGCCATTGCATCGCCATCGCCGGTATTGCAACCATAGGTGCCACAGGTGGTCTTTGATAAGAGGGCCACCGGCAACGCCATCCAGATGAAATTGGTGAGTCCGATGAGGAGAGCCAAAACGTTGAAGACACGGGATTTGTTCAAAATAAGAACTCCTTTTTTTATGGGTTCCGCTTCGGGGAAACGGAGGAAGAGAGCTAACGATCGAAAACTTTCAGGCTTGGCCCTAATTGGCTTTTACGAAAAGATAACTATCGCTTTTTCGGTCATAGACCACATCATGAATCGGGTCGAAATTCGCAAAGAAGCAACGGAGTTCGCTGATGTAACGCTTAAAAGTCAGACTATTGATCGTTAAGCGTTCCAAGATCTCCGACTTCTGGAGTTGACCTTTTTCTACGAGGATCTGGTACATCAAAAGCACGGCTTGGGTCTTATTCGTCTTCATAAGTATCTCCTTAAACGAGGAGATGCATCTCCAGAGATCATGAGTCTCTGATCCGGATACCCAAACAATACAAAAAGCGGGGCCATGCCTCAATCAATGAAAACGACAAAAGCGGTGAAATTCAGTTGATAGAATTATGAGGGAACGTGAATTCGGAGGAAGCGGGAATAAAACTTCGCGTAGGTTTGATTGTTCGTGATGATGAAGCTTGCGGTATCGAAATAGGAAGAAGGGATTTTGATGACTTTGTAGGTTAAGACGAGATGGTCGGTTCCCGTTCCGGTTTGGCTTTGGTATTGGAATTCGGTGCCGTTGGTTCTGGTAATGGAATAAAGAGCGGGATCAAAAGTCGTTCCTTCCTTCATCACCGCTTGAAACTCCATCTCAAAAGTTTCACCGACTTTAGCTTCGATGAATTGGGTTTCGCCGTTCCGGGCAAAAGCCGTGATGATATTGGGAAAGGAAGTTTGATCTAAGACCTTCGGTTGATAAAGACTGAAATAATGGGCCAATTGATACGTTTTTTGGCTGGATTGGTTGGTCAAAGTGATAACGACCCCGTTCGTGGCGTCATCGCCATATTCTTGCTCCCCAATCACCAAATTCCGGCCGCTTAAAGTTCCGGTGCCTTCGATGGTGGTTTGATCGATGTAGACATTGTTGAGACTGTAGCTGATCGTGTAATTGGTGTCGTTAAAATAGTCGGCGGGGTAGGGAGTTAAGACAATCGGATGAGTTCCGATCGCGAGTTCTTTTTGGACGGTGGAACCATCGATCGCAATTAAAAGGGCCTTCAAACCTGGGAAGTCGCTCGAGAGATCTTCGGTCGGAACGCTAAATTCTGAGGACGAACTGGACTCCGAAGATTGAGAAGAAGCGGTGGACTCCGATGTAGAGATCAAAGAGGTCGAAGAGCTGGTCCCCGACTTTTGGGCTTTTTGGTTTTGAAGAACGAGCGGAACGGTAATGCCGGTTGCTAAAGCGATGAGAAGAATCGCGATCACCGGGATCAGCCACTTCTTTTTGGATTTTGGTTTTTCCGAAAGAACGGTCGGACTAACTTCTGGGGATTTTAAGACCGAATAGAAAAAGAGCGAGGGGGTGACATTGAAATGACTCAAAAGTCGGTCCAAAACATCAAAGGAAGGGGCCGAGTCCCCGCGTTCATAATGGATGATGGTCCGCTTACTGACTTCAGCAATCGACGCTTCTTCCGATAACGAAAGATGGTTCAGCTTCCGCAAAGTCGCGAGGTTAGTCGCCACCAAGGCCTCATCGATTTTTTCGTTTTTCTTGGTAACGGGTTCGCTCGGAATGCTCTGGGCAAAAAGATCATCGATTGAGAGATGAAGGAGGTTCGCCAAATTCGGTAAGACCGCGATGGCGATCTGCGATTCACCCGCCTCAAACTTGCTGATGGCTTGGGTGGTGTAGCCGAGGGCATCCGCCAAATCGCTTTGGCGGAGATTCAAGGCCTTCCGGCGTTCCGCTACAAATTTACCTAAGGGCCCTTTTGCCATATCCCTACGATTTTAGAGTTTTTCCCTAAAGATGAGTAGTAGGAATCACGGCGGTTTTCTTTAGGAGAAGCAAAAATTGATTCTCATGAACAAAGACTCCTGTTCTTCCTATCCTTTGGTATAATAACAACGCCATCGCGAAGGACGATTTGCGAACCAGGTCAGGTGGGGAACCAAGCAGCCTTAAGCCTATTGCCCTTGTGCGGTGGTTTATTATTACCTTATGGATCAAGATCATCTTTATATGAATCTCGCTTTAGCGGAAGCGAACAAAGCCGCGAGCGAAGGCGAAGTCCCGGTCGGAGCGGTGGTCGTTTTGGGTGACCGGGTGATTGGGAAAGGCCGTAACCACCGCGAAGCAAAACTCGATATTTCAAGCCACGCCGAAATCGAGGCCTTGAAGGCTGCGGCGAAAAGCTTGGGCAAATGGGATCTTTCCGGTTGCGCTCTCTATGTGACTTTGGAGCCTTGCCTCATGTGTTCTGGGGCAATTATGCAGAGTCGGATCACTCGTCTTGTTTATGGCGCGGACGACCTAAAGAAGGGGGCCGTGACATCGAATTTCTATGTTTTCGATGATCCGAAAGCGGAATCCCATCCTCTCATCAATAAAGGCATCCTAAAGGATGAATCGGAACAGCTCCTTTCGTCTTTCTTTGCTAGCCAGCGTAAATAATGCCAAAATAAAGATCATGAAGAACGCCGCTCGAATCGTCTTGCTCGGAGCCTCGGCCTTGCTTCTTACTTCCTGTGGAGACAAGAAGCAATCGTCCCTTCCTAGTTTTGATTATTCTTCATTCTGTTTGGTCGATTCGCCCTTTTCTTTCGAGGCGGGCACGACCTTAAGCGATTACGAAGCGAAGTTTAGCGACCTTCGGGTCCAATACGCTAAAACGACCGACACTGCGATTTCGACTTCCAAAGCTTATTATGTTTTGGCTAATGGAATCTACGAGAGGGTTTTGACCCCGAAAACAAGTGATCTTTCGACCTACTATGAGCGAGGAAGCCTGAACGACATCCTTGCGATTTTCTCAACCGCCGGAACCGCGGATATCTATCCGAATAAGATGGATTATTCCTACCTCGATAAAGTCGATTACGGCACCGCGGGGGTCCTCGATTGGTATGACAGCACGACCTTATTTGATCACACGACCACCCGGACAAAAACACTAAGCCGTTATGAAGCGACCGATTCCCTTTTGGTGGATGGTCCGGTCGCCTACGCCGAAGATTCCTACCAAGATTTCGACCATAACGGCACCAAGTCCATCGTGAAACAGGCGAAAAGCGGTGTTTCCCAACTCACTCGAGATGGATATTGCGATTTCACCAACAAAATCACCCTGGCGTTCTCCTTTGATCAGGGCAAGAAAATCGTAGGCGGGACCGCCCGAACCGTTGATCTTTCTTCCTACAATTATTATGTGGGTCATAGTTATTCCCACGATCTTTATCAAACGAGCCTTCGTCTCGCGAATTCTTCGGCGATTGGTAGTAGCTTCCAGCAACTCTTTAATGCGGTGAGCAAGTACGATGACGCCAGTGGGATCGCCGCTTTGCCGACGAGCGATGGCAGTTACTATTCCTTAAATGCGGTCAGCACGGATGATAGTGGAACTAAAGGCATCACGGTTTCCTTCAAATCGATTAAGGCTTCGACGAATGACCAAAACACGACGGTTACCACCGATGATGAAGTAAACCGTTATGGTACCGAATTCAGCTTTGTGACCAAAGGGCCAAGCATCGTTTCCTATTCTTCCCGGGAGTACACCTCTTCCCAGATTGGAAGTGGAGCGGAACGGATCCTCACCGAAACCGTCGAGCAAGCAAGTTATTCTCGCGATGCCAGTCTCAGCTCTTTCACCGGAACCAAGGTCGATGCCTCTCACTTCCGAGCCGCTCATAGTGAAGATTTCACTTTCTAAAATCCTATAAAGACGTTTTCGTTCGACCGCATCGCGCTTTTTTGTCGGTGTATAAAAAAGGTGAAATTATAATGATAGAAAGAGGTCTTTAATATGGTATATTAAAGAACGGTCCCCCCATGTTAGAGCTCCGGCACATCCATAAAGATTATTTGGTCGATAAAAAGCCGTTTCCGGCCCTGCATGACATCAATTTAACTTTCCCCGATAAAGGCTTCGTGGCAATCTTGGGTCCTTCCGGCTGCGGCAAGACGACTTTATTGAACATTATTGGCGGTCTGGATCATTACACCTCGGGCGACCTACTGATCGATGGACGTTCGACTAAAGATTTTAAAGATCGCGATTGGGATAGCTACCGCAATAAGCGGATCGGCTTTGTGTTCCAATCCTATAACCTCATCCCCCATTTCACCGTGATTCAAAACGTCGAGATTTCTTTGACCTTGAATGGTGCGAAAAAGCAGGAAAGGACCGCCAAAGCAAAAGCGGTTCTGGAGAAAGTCGGCTTGGGCGACATCCTTGATAAGAAACCTTCTCAGCTTTCGGGCGGCCAGATGCAACGGGTCGCGATTGCCCGAGCCTTGGTCAATGACCCCGAAATCATTTTGGCTGATGAACCGACCGGCGCTCTCGATAGCAAAACCTCGGTTCAGGTTCTTGATCTGATTAAAGAAGTGGGCCAGGAGCGGTGCGTCATCATGGTGACTCATAACCGCGAACTCGCCAAACAATACTCCGATCGCATCGTCGAGATGAAAGATGGCAATGTCATCAGCGATCTTTCGAAAGTGACGGCTTCCTTCAAAGCTTATGGCGCTCCGGCTTCGTTTGCTCGGTTTGCCCCGACCCCAGCCGCTTCGTTAAGTCCGGTTGTTCATGATAACGCCCAGAAAGCCCCCGAATCGGCCCGGGTCGATCAAAAGAAAACCTCGATGTCGTTCTGGACTGCTTTGAAATCCTCGTTCCGCAATGTTTTGACGAAAAAAGGTCGGACCGTCCTCACGGCGGTCGCCTGCTCTTTTGGCATTATCGGAGTCGCCCTGGTTTTGGCGACCCGCAATGGCTTTACCCTCTACGTCGATAACGTCGAAACCGATGTGGCGGGATCGGTTCCGATTGTCGTTGCCCCAACCATCTATAACTACACCTCGGCTTACGTCAACAACGATACCCCCTATCCTGACACCACCGACGTTCATATTTATGATGACTCGTCTGTGGCCTATATCACCCATCGGAACAAATACGATCAAACCTACTTTAATTACATCAGCAAATGCTTGCCCAATTCGGGAGATAAAGCCCACCAAGGTTTAGCCTCAGACATCATTTATAACCGCGATGGTCTCGACTTCCATTTCCTCACCAACGACGGCACCAAAGATTCGATTCTTCGGATCAACCAATATAAATCCGCCGGTTCGATGTCGAGCTTGGTTTCTTCCGCGACCTCGCTTCCGACCACGGTGATGCACGAGATCTTCGCCGACGATAAATACGATGTGATCTATGGCCGGGCCCCGAAAGCCGCGGACGAGATGGTCCTCATCGTCGATAAATATAACCAAGTCGATCTCTCCACCTTAAAGCGGGTCGGGATCCTTAATAGCGACACCACGAGCCATGGGGCGACCATTGCTTTCTCCGATATTGTTTATGATGGAGATGGCGATACCGCCTACAAGACCTACAAATGCTACCGTAATTCCGACTTCTATCAGGTCCAAAACAATCAACCCGTGACTAAGGATTACGCCGCGTGGACTTTAAAGAAATACGATGCGAGCGATCCAACGAACAAAGTTGCCCTCGCCCCCGGAACCGCGGCCGAAATGGACTTTACCAAAGTCGCGACCACCAAGACGATTTCTTGCTATGAAGGGCCCGCTTCCAATGAGGATTGCTGGGATAACGATGGCGTCTATAACCCGATTACGACCAAGATTGTGGGGGTGCTCCGGCCGGCTCCGGATAGCTATATTTCCTTAATGCCCTCTTCGATTGGCTACCTTTCTTCCTTGAAAGACATCATGGCCAAAGACTCGGAAGCGGGGCAGCCGGGTGCCGCTTTAGCCGCCTTGCAGAAGCAAAACTACTTCATTCCGCGCCTCTATAAGGAAGATGGATCCACCGCGAGCGATGATGGCATCGCTTTGCTCCAGGCTAACACCACCGACATGATCAAAGTCCTTAGCGGCAAGACCTCCGACCTTTCGACCACGACGATTCTTGGGGCCTTCAATGGGGTCTATCGTTTCTATTTGGCTTATGACTACATCTATCCTTATACTTCCGTCTCCTATTATTTAGCGATGTGCCACGCGACCGGAACTTCGTTCGATACTTCGACCGTCCCGCAGCCGGACGATTACACCGGCTGGCTCGCTCTCTTAGGGAGCCCTGATTTCTATAACGAAGGTCTACTGAACTGCTTAGCCTATTATTCCTCGTATGCCGTGGTGTCCTCGGTCCTTATTTTCCCAGCATCCCTCACCACCAAAAACAAGTTACGGGCCTACCTCGATGCCTATAACGACAACATTTCTAACCCCGATGATCAGATCGTTTACACCGATGTGATGAATACTTTCACATCGTCCCTAGGCACGATGATCGATGTAATCTCCTCAGTCCTCATCGTCTTCGCCTCAATCTCGCTGGTGGTCTCTTCCGTCATGACCGCGATCATCACCTACGTTTCCGTAATCGAACGGACCAAAGAGATCGGTGTCTTAAGGGCTTGCGGCGCCCGAAAGAAAGACGTCGGCCGCCTCTTTGAAGCGGAATGTATCATCACCGGGTTCGTGGCGGGGGTGATTGGCATTGCGTTCACCTACATCGCCTGCATCCCGATCAATATGACTTTGGATCATCTTTATCCGAAAAACAATCTGAGCAGCATCGCCCAGCTTAATCCATGGCACGGGTTGCTTCTTTTAGCCTTATCGATTGTCTTAGCTTTCGTGAGCGGCTTCATTCCTTCAAGGATTGCCGCGAAGAAGGACCCGGTGGAATGCTTGCGGAGTGAATGAGTATGAAATTGCCCTTGACCCACAAGACACTCGAAGAGAAGATCGCCGCGGCTCCGCGTTACGACGTTTCCTTTAATGACGGCTTAACCCCCGAGCAAGTCCAAGCCCGGAGAGAAGAAGGCCTCTATAACAAAACCCGGAAGCACCCCACCAAATCCTACGCTCAAATCGTTTTCGATAACGTCTTCAACTTCTTTAACGTCTTGCTGGTCATCATTTTTGTCGCGATGCTTTTTGGACATCTCCCCGCGACCTCCTATTTTTTCATGGTGATTTTGGTTGCAAACATGACGATCGGTTTGATCCAAGATATCCACGCCCGTCACCTCGTCGATCGACTTCGTCTCTTGACCGACCCGAAAGCGAAAATCGTCCGGAATGGGACCGTCTTATCCTTGCCGGTCGATGATGTGGTACTGGGCGACATCTTACAGCTGGATGCCGGCGACCAGATTTGTAGCGACGCCGTCTTGGTTGATGGAAGCTGCCATTGCGATGAAAGCTTATTGACCGGCGAATCGGTCGCGGTCGAAAAAGCGGTGGGAGACCATGTCCTTTCCGGCTCCTTTTTGACCAAAGGCCATTGCCGGGTCCGAGTCGAAAAGATCGGGGCGGCCAACTATGCCGAAACGATCGAAGGCAAGGCGAGTTCGTTCCGCCGGCCGAAATCCGAAATCAAATCCGCGATTGGCCAAATCTTCGTTTTCGCTGGAGTCATCACCATCGTCTTAGGCCTCACCATGACAATCACTTGGGCGGCCAAAGCCGACCTTTCGAATCCGGATTCCTATCAGAGGTTCATTCAATCTACCTCGGGCTCCCTTGTGGCAATGATCCCGGCCGGAATGTACCTCTTAACTTCGCTCACTTTAGCGGTCGGGGTTATCTTGCTCGCCCGGAAGCGGATGCTGGTGCAGGAACTCTATTGCATTGAGATGCTCGCCCGGGTCGACGTCCTCTGCCTCGATAAAACCGGAACCCTCACCGATGGCTCGATGAACGTCGAGCATATCTATCCCGTCTCGGATTTCACCGATGAGCAAATTGATCGGGCCTTACAAGGCATCGTCTATGGGACCGCGGACAGCAATGCGACCGCGATGGCGATCAAAAAGTACTACCCCGATGGAAATGGCCAGGACGTGATATCGTTTATCTGCTTTGATAGCGCCTTAAAGTATTCGGCCGCGAGCTTCAAAGAAGGAACTTATGTCCTTGGAGCCCCGGGCTTTGTGAAAGCCAAAGATAATCGCGAAGGTGACGTGAAACTCGATTCCCTCACGAAGGCGGGCTTCCGGGTCCTCGGTCTCTATTTCAACAAGACCCAAATTAGCGAGGGCAAGATCAACGGGACCTTTGAACTGGTCGCTTTAGTTTCCTTAAGCGATCATATTAAGGAAGACGCAGCCAGCAACATCGCTTGGTTCAAAAATAACGGGGTCGAAATCCGGGTGATTTCAGGCGATAACCCGATCACCGTCTCACAAATCGCAGTCAAAGTTGGAGTCCCTAATGGGGCTAACTACGTGAACTGCACCGGTAAAAGCGACGCCGAGTTGGAGGCTTTATCCAAAGATCATACGGTCTTTGGCCGGGTCACTCCGGAACAAAAGGAAGTCCTCATTAACGCCTATAAGAAACAAGGCCACACCGTCGCGATGACCGGAGATGGCGTGAACGATATCTTGGCCTTGAAGAGCGCGGATTGCTCCATCGCGATGGCCTCCGGAGCCGAAGCGGCCCGGAACGTCTCCTATCTCGTTTCGCTCGATAATGACTTCTCCAAGCTTCCCGCCGTGGTGGATCAAGGACGTCGCGTCATCAACAACCTTCAACGGACTTGTTCCTTATTCTTAAGCAAGACGTTATTTGCCATGACCCTCAGCGTGATCTTCTTAATCACTCAATGGTCCGGCCAGATCGCTTATCCTTTCTCCACTCAGAACATGCTGGTATGGGAAGGGGTTTCGATTGGGGTCGCCGCGTTCTTCCTGGCGCTTCAGCCCTCGAAAGAACGGTTGAAGGGTTCCTTCTTAGGCAATATTTTGGTCAAGGCTTTGCCGGCTGGGCTCACCGAGATTCTCGCGGTCGTCCTCACTTATCTTATTTCTTATTTCTGGTCCGGCAGTTTCTGCTCCGCGACCTCGCGGGAACTCATTACGCAGGCCGCGGTTCTCCTAGCGGTCATTTCCTTTACCACCGTATCGTATGTGGTCCTGTTCCGAATCTGCTTGCCCTTCAACTCCTACCGGACCGTTCTTTTCATCGCGATGCTGCTTTTAGGCATTTGCTTCTTCGTTACCGACTATTTCGTGCCTACAATTAAGTTGCTCAATCTTTCGTGGAAGAATCTCACTTGGGGCTTTTCTCTCGTGGCTTTCACCATCGTGACGCTTTGTTCAGGTTTCTATTTCCTCGTGGATTGGGGAATTCGGAAAATAGCGAGCAAAAGCTCAGGAGGACGTATCAATGAAAATTAATCCCGAAGTGGCCAAGGCTTTAAAGCAAGGACAGCCGGTCGTGGCGTTAGAGAGCACGATTATTTCTCATGGAATGCCCTATCCTCGGAACGTGGAAACGGCTTTGCTCGTTGAAAAGACCGTCCGCGAGAACGGAGCGATTCCGGCGACGATCGGGATCATCGATGGCGAAATCACTATTGGCATGACTCCGGATGAAATCGAAGTTTTCGGCAAGCGCGGTGGCATCACCAAAGTCAGCAAACGCGATCTT
>MVZL01000010.1 GCA_002068375.1 Tenericutes bacterium ADurb.BinA155 | reverse complement strand
CGCCGATTTGGCGGGTCGAAGAGCCCCAGCTGGTCTGCCACGGGGTCTCTAAGCCGTTCTTCCGGCCTTGGAATTCGATGCCGAAAGCTTTGGCGAAGCCTTGACCTAAGTCATGCGAGGTCCCGCATTGGAGGGCTTTGCCATCGTGCATTAAGGCTTCGATCGAGAAGGTCGATAAAGCGCCGGCGAACTTTTCGTGTTCGGTCTTTTTGCCTTTGAGATAAGGGATCGCGAGGAGATCGCGTCCGACTTTATCGTAGATATCAAGGAAGGTCTGGACGTTAGCAAGAGCTTCTTCGTGGGTTTCAAAGAGACAGTGTCCTTCTTGCCAAAGAAACTCCGCGCCCCGTAAGAACGGCCGAGTCGTCTTTTCCCAGCGGACCACGGAGCACCACTGGTTGTACATCTTCGGAAGGTCGCGGTATGAGGACACCAACCGCTTATACATATCGGAGAAAAGAATCTCCGAAGTCGGACGGATGATAAGGGGATCGGCTAATTTCTGGCCACCGCCGACCGTCGCGACGAGGCATTCGGGGGCAAAGCCCTCGATGTGTTCCTTTTCTTTGTTGAAAAGGGAGGCCGGGATCACGCTCGGGAGATAGACGTTGCTGACGCCTTGCTCCTTGTAAAGCTGATTGCTGTAGGCCATGATCTCTTCCCAAATGGCGTAGCCATAAGGCAGATAATCGATGAAGCCTTTAACCGAGCTATAGTCCATCAGTTCGGCTTTTTTGCAAACGTCGGTGTACCATTGGGCAAAATCGACGTCGCGCGCGGTGATCGCGCTGTTCTTATTCGGCTGATTCATGATTTGTATCCTTTCATATCCTGAACCTTCCGCACGTTTTTCGGCGGGAGCGGGACAATCATCTGATTGTAGGGGGCGAAACTTTCGCTCGAGATGTAGTTTAGGCCACTTCGGACGAGGAGTTCAATGGCATTCCATCCATCGATGTCGCTGGCGATGATCGGTTTATTGTACTTCAGCAGCTTTTCGACGAGGGCGTGCAGTTCGCTGCGGATTCGGGTGTCCATGCCAGTCGCGCTGCCCGCGAAGGCGAAGGAGACGACGAAGTAATCGAAGGCGTTATAGAGGTTCGGTGGGAGGAGCAGATCGGATTCGTTGAGGAGTAAGGCGACTTCATAGCCTTTCGCTTTGATAAGGCGCATATCCCCTAAGAGAATATCGGGATCATTGATATCGATATGGCTCTTCACGTCGGTCTCGCTGAACATGAAGACGATGTGGGCGTCCTTCACTTTCCCTAACCGCGAGAAGGTGGTGAGCATGTAGCCCCGTTCATCCATCCGGGCTGGGAAGAAAAGGACTTCATTCGGGGATTGTTTCTCGTTCACGAAGAGCGGGACGATGTTCTTCGCGATCGTAGCGAAGAGGTTCTTATCGTCTTGGGTCCGCATCGCGTAGTCCTTGAGTTCCTCAATCGAATCGAAATAGGTATCGACGGGGGTGGCTTTCGCGAGATAGCCGATGGTTCTGAGCTTATCGACCGAGAAAACCGGCCGGAAGAAATAATTGAGTTTCTTGTCATTGATGATCCGTTCGACCTCGGTCCGATAGGAGACATCATTGAGCAAAGTCTCCGATTGCTTGCCTTTTTCGTACCAGCTGATGAGGTCGTTGTCTTCTTGGGCGATCTCGGCGGTCTTGCGGGCTTGCTGAACGATCGTGTCGCCATCGCCAGGGAAGTTGCTGTGCTCCACGACGCCGACCCAAATCCCGATCTTGCCGGATAAACCATTGAGCGAGAGGTAACGGGAAACGTCATTCAAGACCGCGTGGGCGGTATAGAGGCCTTGGGCGTGTTCGTTGAGCCTTAAATCGGTGAAGATCAATTCGTTCCGCGAGGCTTCCATCAAATAACGTTTCGGGGTGAGAAAGGGGAAGAAAACGTTCTTCAGTTGGTTGAAAACCAAGGGGTCCATCTCTTTGTCCTTGTCCGCCATCTTCTGATAAGCGAAACGGAAGCAGAAGGACATCCCGCGGTTTTTGGTGGCGCCGCTAATGGCCGTGCAAAGATCTTTTTCCGAAGTGAGGCCGTGGTTATCCTCCGCTCCTTTTTCAACCTTCATGTACTTCAGCAGATAACTTTGAAGGTGGATCTTGCCCGTCTTATAGTCGACGTGATCGACTTGAAGCATCGAGAAGTATTGCTTTTTGGCCCCATGGATCAAAACATCGGTCTCCAAATAGGTCGGGGTCTCCATCTTCGGATCGGCGATCGCGTTGATCCATTTGATGACTTTGGTTTGCTCATCGAGCGGGAATTGGCGGTAGAAATCGCCGAGCGACATCGAGCGGACGTGCCGAAGATCGGTCACGTTGAAAAACTTGACGTTATCATTCGGAACATCGATCACGAAGATTCGGACCGAAGTCCGTTGGTCTTCGACGGTTTGGCGGTAGCGGGCGTCGCGCTTATTGGAGATGGCGTAGGAAACCGCGACGATCACGAGCGCAACGAAAATGAGGGCGATTAGGGTGAAGATTGCCCAATTTGTTTTAAGGTAATTGAAAAACGCTTCCATAGGCCTAATGATTACTTTACCACATAATGTGGTATTTGCCCTCGATTAATTGAGGTTGTCCTCTTAACTTTGGGGTGTTATCATTAACCCCGCCACGGAGAAGTACCCAAGTGGTCGAAGGGGATGGTTTCGAAAACCATTAGTGGGTGTATGCCCAGCCAGGGTTCAAATCCCTGCTTCTCCGCCAGCATTAAAAAAGCCCGTCGCAAGACGGGTTTTTGCTTTCTTTAGCTTACTTAATCGGCCGTTGGAAGAACCGACCGTAGACCTGGTTGAGAGTCGTGACTTGGATGAAAGCGCGCGGATCTTCTTTTTGGACGAGTTTCACTAGGGACTCGACTTCATAAGAAGAAATGACCATCCAAATAATGTCCTTTTCTTCGCCCGAGAAGGCGCCTTTGCCCTTCAAAATCGTGGCCCCGTGCGGAATATTGGCGAGCAAAACATCGCTCAGATTTTCAAGTTTCGTCACGACTTTGACTTCGCACTTTTTGTTGCGGACGTGGATCAGGTCGATCACCAGCATCACGACCAGCATGTAGAGGAAGCTATAGAGGACAGCGGCGAAGGCGTTGGCCGCGGCGGTCGAATCCCAGTTGGCGCGGGTGGCGGTTAAGATGGCAAACAAGATGACGGTGAAGGAGTTCAAAAGGATGGTGTATTTGCCCACCGAGGTGCTCTTTTTTAAGGCGATATAGTACGAAATCACATCGATGCCGCCCGCCGAGATATCGACCTTGAAAGCGAGGGCCGAACTTAAGCCGGTGCAAACGCCGGCGAACAAGGCGCGAGAAAGCAAAGCGCCATTATCCTGAACAAACTCGGAAACATGGGTGAGGAAATCCCAATTCACTTGGCCTAAAAGGTTCGAGAATAGCGAGACTTCAAGGACATTGATAAAGGTGAAGATCGCGAAGCGTTTTCCGATCCCAAACCACGCCAAAACGAAGATCGGGATATTGAGGACGAAATAGAGGATGCCATACGAGAGGTCTTCATTGATTTTCCAATTGGGGAAAATGACCTCGAGGAAGAGGGTGATGTTCTGCGAGATGCCCGACATCCCGCCGGAGACGAGTTTCATCGCGGCCGAACCGGTCCCCGCAGCATTATTGGGCGTCATGAAGGTTTTGAAGCCGATCGCGAAGACCAAAGCCGAGACGGTGCAGACGAAAAAGGTCCAAGCGTAATCGAAGATATATTTCCAAACGATGTGGCGATAGCACCACTCATCGTAACGTTCGCGAATCGATTTTTGATTTTTGGCCATAAGGAGCAAATGAATTATAACAATGGCGATTGGGATAACAAGCCGATATCCTATTTTCTTTGATTCGGTCGGACTTTTTTAGGAAGTCGCCTCCAAAATCCCCTCCGATTTTTCCTCGGGGATGAACTTCGTTCAAGTCTTTATTGCCCTCCCACTACCTAAATGCTAGAATTAACCCGCTGTTTATAAGTAAACAGGATGGCATTTTCGGAGGCTAACGATGAAAGTTTTAAAGGCAATTGGTGATTTCTTCGTTCGCATTTGGCGGTGGATTAAGGAAACGGCATGGGTCCAGCCGCTCCTCATCGTCGGTGCGATTTTCGCAATCATTTTCTCGATTCCGTATTTCACCAAATGGATCGGCAGCTTCGGCTGGGGATCGAGCAACTCCTACTATCAGACCTTCCAGGTTTCGCTTGAAGGCGAAGTCGCCGGGAAGCAAGGGGTCAGCAACGTTGATAAGCTCACCACCAAGATTTGGGAAGATTCCGATCTCAGCAAGTCCGATGACGATTTCAAGAATAACCCTTACGATGCCGCGAACTATGACACCGCCGCCTATGGCGAGAAGTTCTTCGTGGTCTACGTCTCAAGCAATTGCAGCAGCTGCGAAACGATCCAGCCGGGCTTTGCCACCTTACAAGAAGGCTGGGGCACTTCCTTCTCCAATAGCGATGGCCGGGCCTTCAAGATGTACACCATCTACAGCGATGAAACTTCTTCGAACGATGACCAGGACGCCAACAAATACACCGCGTTCCAACGTTATCTCAACAACTATCAGGAATTCTATGAGCTTGCCGGCAGCCGTTTAGCCGAGCAAACTCCCTACCGCTATAACGCGAGCCTCGATAGCAGCACCGACTACACTTATTTCCAGAACGCCGATATCACGAACTTCAAGACTCCGACCGTTCTCCTCGTCGATTACAGCAAAGAAGCTTATAGCCTCTATCGCACCGGCGTGAGCGAAGTCCTCTTCGGATTAACCGGCACCACTAAGTACGAGAAGGCTAACCTCCTTCTCCAGATGTGGAACCACACCGATTCCGATCCGGCCAACCCGTTCTCGAAATCCTATTCGAAGTAATTGAATTCGTTCCGATTTAGACATCAACCCGCTTCGGCGGGTTTTTGTTTTGCTATACTATTCTTACCATGAAAATCATTACCTACCGTCTCGATGGCTTTGAAGCCGTCACCGCGACCAAAGGCACCGCCTTTGAAGTCGAGGGCAAGTCGATCGCCGATTTCGGTTACGTCAAAGATCGGACTCCGCTCCTGCTTGAAACCGCGGATGAAGTCCCCTGCTTCTTCTATATTCCAAAGAAGCTCCTTGGCGCAGCCTTACTTACCGAGAAGCGGACTTTGGACGAATTCTTGAAGGCGAAACTGGGCGAGCTCATTAAGGCCGAAAAGCTGGATCCCAAAGAAATCGTCGTCTATTTTGGACCCTGCATCACCTTCAGCCATTGCCCGGTCAGCCGCGAGTTCCAGCTCGCTCTCATGAAGCGCGGCTATGGCGCGGCCTGCAAACGGACCGATAAAGTGGACTACGTCGATTATCCGGTTCTCAATCTCCTGCAGGTGCGGGCTTTGGGGATTCCGATGACGAATATTTATCTCTCCGACTACGACACCTACGAGAACCCCGACCTCTTCTATTCGCACGCGCGTAAGGACGACCAAAAGCTGAACCTCTCGGTCGGCCGTCTTATCTATTAAGGATAGAGATGAAAAGAAATGGAGCCTTAACCGGCTCCATTTTTAGTTTGGCTTGACCGCTAAAGTCGCAAAGAAAGCCGGAATCTGAAGATCGTGGAAATGGCCGGAGCTATTGAGGTCTTCGTAGAGGTCTTTAAGGATAAAGCCCGCCTCGAGTTGGCCCCCGATTTGCTCATCGAGCGTGTGGGAGAATTCGACCCCGCTATCCGAGGCTTTTAGGGCCGCCATCTCTTCCGGGTTCTTTAAAGGATTGAAGGGGAAACGGTACTTGATTTCTTTTTCGTCATCATCGGTGATGAAATTGATTCCATTATCTAAGCCTGAAAGTAACCGCCCACCCTTTTTCAAAATGCGGAAGCATTCCTTAAAGAGAGGTTTCGCTTCTTCGATGTAGACGTTGCTGACTGGAAAGAAAATGAGGTCGAAGCTTTCATCTTTAAAGGGCAAGGGCTTGCTCATATCCGCGCGAACGAGTTTGATTGGATAGCCTTCGCGCTTCGCAACGAGGGCATCGCTATCGAGTTGCGCTGGCGTGTAATCGAGCAACGTGCATTTCGCCCCTAAAGCGGCGAAGATCGGCATTTGCTGGCCCCCGCCCGAGGCAAGGCCAAGGACTTCCTTATCTTGAAGCGGGCCAAACCAAGCATGGGGAACCGGCTTAAGCGGGGTCAAAAGCATATTAAAATCCCCTTCTTTCGCTTTTAAGAAGGTCGCGTGGTCAATCGGCTTTCCCCATTCCCAACCGTCTTTGATCCAGCGGGTCAAGGCTTCAACGTTTTCGTCTTGATAGGATGCCATAGGAAGATTTTACCATACGGGCAAAGAAAACCCGCGAGGTTTTCGCGGGTTCTTTTTTTGCGGAAGTTTACTTCTTTCGTCGGGCGGCGAAGGCTTGGGCCACCGCGGCGGGAACTAAGGGTGAAATATCGACCCCGTTATGGAAGAGTTGGTTGATGGTGGAAGAGGAGATGAAGGTCGTGCCTTCATTAGCCATGAAGAAGACCATTTCGATATCGGGATTTGCAAAATGATTGGCCGCGGCGAGCTGGAATTCGTATTCAAAATCGGTGACGGCCCGTAAGCCGCGGATTAAGGCGACCGCGTGATGGTTCTTCGCGTAATCGACGGTGAGGCCATCGGTGTAATCGACCTGAACGCGATCGAGATCTTTGACCGCGTCTTTCATCATCGTAAGGCGTTCCTCGACCGAGAATGCGCTTTTCTTCGTCGGGTTATTGGCGAGAAGCAAAATCACCTCATCGAAAACTTTGAGCGAGCGCTTTAAGACGTCAAGGTGGCCATTCGTAATCGGATCGAACGATCCCGGATAAACTGCGATTTTCATAAGGCTCTCCTTACAATGAGAACGTGGGTTCTGCCGTAATTATAATGCCGGGCAAAGGGAAATGCGGATTCCGCGAAAGGAAGATCGCCTTCATATTCGAGCATGATCGCCGCTTTTGGGGCGAGCAAATTTAACTCCATCATCTGATTGACGGCGTCTTGGTAATAGGCCTTATCCGCATAAGGCGGATCGAGGAAGACCACATCGAAGACGAGCTTTTGCGCGGCCAAAGAAGTTAAGGCGTTCGCATAGTCCGCTTTTAAAACGTGGCCATGGGTTTCTTTTAAGGTGGCGAGGTTCGCTAAAATCGTCCGGTAGGCTTCATTTCCCCTATCGACGAAGTAGGCGGAGGCGGCTCCCCGGCTTAACGCTTCGATCCCTAAAGCCCCCGAGCCTGCGAAAAGATCGAGAACGTTCGCGCCCGGAATCTTATCGGATAAAGCCGAAAAAACGGCTTCGCGGACCATCGATTTGGTCGGGACGGTGCCTTCATTAGGAATTTCAATGGAACGGGAACGATAGGTTCCCCCGATGATCTTGATCATTTTTTGGCCTCGCAAGCATTGGGGATCCGGAAATCGTGAAAGAGCAAATCATCAATCTGCATATAGAGATCCCTCACCACGATATAGGCGGCGTTATAGTCCTGAACCTTCGGATTTTGATCGAGGGCGAGTTTGGCTTCGTAAAGTTTCTTCTGAAGCGTCTTGGCTTCGGGGCTGGTCTCATTATGGTGGGCGATGCAATCGTTATAAGCGGCTTCCGCTTCGTCCTTTTTTTGAGAAAGCACACGCACGCCTTCGTCCTTTTGGAGTTCGGCTTCAAGGGCGTTCAGCCGAAGGATCCGCGGATCTTGATCGAGGGCGAGGCGAAGTTCATTTAAAGCCCGAGCGGTTTTTTCTTCCATGCGAGTAAGATTTTACCCCAAGCCGAGCCAGCATGCTATAATGCGCTTGCCATGCTTAAAATCGTTAAAGACAACATTGCTTCCTTGCGCCAAAAAAGCGCCCCGGTCATTTTGCCGCTTTCGAGCGAAAACAAAGCGCTCCTTGATGAGATGCTTCGCTATTTGAAAGACTCTCAGGATGAAGCCTATCGCGAAAAGCATCCCGCCTGCCGCGAAGGGGTCGGTTTAGCCGCGCCTCAGGTCGGCCACAATCTTCGGATGCTCGTGATTTATTATCCGGCCCGCGATCAAGAAGAGGGCAAAGAAGCTACCTATATCCAATACGAACTCGTGAATCCGCGGATCATCGTGAACTCCATTCGGAAATGCTATATCGAGAGCGGCGAAGGCTGCCTTTCGGTCGATGCGGAGCACCCCGGCTACGTCTACCGCGATTTCAAAATCATCGTCGATGCCTATAACGCCTTAACGGGGAAACAAGAAAAAGTCACCGCCCGTGGCTTCGACGCGATCGTTTTGCAACACGAAATCGATCATTTGGATGGCGTTCTTTTCTACGATCACATCGACCCGAAGAACCCGATGAAGGTCATCGACGGAGCCGTCGCGATTTAGTTCGTCTCTAAAGGAAAACGCTTTCAGGCTTTTCTTGCACGCTCCCGCGCGGGAGTGTGTTATAGTTAGTTCGCTAGTTTGTCGTCATAGAGATAATCCAGCTCATCACTTTATGTTATTTATGAAGGAGCAATTCCATGCCTATCAATGAATCCCCAGTCAATGTCTATGCCCTCGGGGGCTTAGGCGAAGTCGGCAAAAACACCTATTGTTTTGAAACCGAACGCTCGATCATCCTCGTCGATGCCGGCGTCCGTTTCCCTGAAGCGACTTTACCGGGCGTCGACTACGTCATCCCCGATTACACTTACCTCAAGAATAACCGCAATAAGATCAAAGCCTTGTTCATCACCCACGGCCACGAAGACCATATCGGTGGGATCCCTTTTCTTATTCGGAGCGTTTATATTCCGGTCATTTATGCCCCGCGCCTTGCCGCGGCTTTAATCCGGCATAAACTCGAAGACAACCACATCAAAGACAACATCAAAATCGTCGAGTACGATAGCGATACGATCGTTCGGATCGCCGACGATTTCACCGTTTCGTTCTTCCGGGTCACCCACTCGATCCCCGACTCTTTCGGCATCTGCATCGATACCAAACAAGGCCGGATCATCGAGACTGGCGACTTCAAAATCGACTTAACCCCAGTCGGACCGAACTTCGAACTCAATAAGTTATCGCGCTTAGGCAATGAAGGAGTCGATCTCCTCATGGCCGACTCCACGAACGCCGAAATCGAAGGCTACACCCCTTCGGAAACGAATGTCCGGGCCGGTGTCGATGAGATTTTCGATAAGGCGCCGGGCCGAATCATCGTTTCGACCTTCAGCTCCAACATCAACCGTATTCAGCAAGTCGTCGAAGTCGCGGTCAAACATAACCGCAAGATCTGCATTTTGGGACGGAGCATGGTCAACGTCGTCGGGATCTCCCGCGAATATGGCTACATCAAAATCCCCGATTCGTCCTTGATCGAAGACACGATGGTCCGCAATTACCGGGCCAGCGAAATCTGCATTCTTTGCACCGGGAGCCAAGGCGAGCCGATGGCGGCCCTTTCCCGGATCGTGAATGGCGATCATAAGACCATCTCGATCATCCCGGGCGATACCGTGATCTTCTCGAGCAACCCGATTCCGGGCAATGGCGCTTTGATCGATAAATTAGTCAATAACCTGGTGAAGCTTGGCGCTGACGTGAAACAGAATAGCATCGCTTTCTCGCTTCACTCTTCGGGCCACCCTTCCCGCCAAGAACTCCGCTTGATGCTTAAACTCGCCAACCCCCACTACTTCATGCCGGTCCACGGCGAATATCGGATGCTCAAGCTTCATGGCCAAGTCGCCCAACAGCTTGGAATGGCCCCCGATCATATTTTCATCTGCGATAATGGCGATAACCTCGTATTACGGAATCATCAAGTCACCCGAGGCGGTCACGTCCAGGCCGATGACGTCTATATCGATGGCAATGATCTCGACGGCCTTTCCAGCGCTGTCATCAACGACCGCGAAGTCTTGAAGACCGACGGGATGGTTTCCGTCCTTGTCACGATCGATAGCAAGACCAACAAGATGCTGGTCCCGCCGATCATCTATACCCGCGGCTTTGGCCCGGCCGATCAATCCCACGTGGTCCGGCATGCCCAGATGCACGCCGAAGAAGCGATGAATGAACTGATGCAACGGAAAGTCACCTTTGGCGAAATCAAATCCACGATCCGCGCGGTGGTGAGCAAATACATCTACCGCAAAACCGAACGCTCCCCGATGATCATCCCGGTCATCATGAACGTCCAATGACCTTATGCTGATCCTCGCTTCGGGCTCGCCAAGACGGAAAGAGCTCCTTAAGAAAATCGCCAAAGACTACACCGTCATCGTCCCGAATATCGACGAGAGGATTTTGGATTTGGATCCGAAGGATCTCCCGGCCGAAGAAAGCAAAGAAAAAGCCTACGCCATCCACGCGAAATACCCGAATGACGCGGTTTTGGCTTGCGATACGATCGTGGTCCTCGATGGCGAAGTCTTAGGGAAGCCTCAGGATGAAGAAGACGCGGTTAAGATGCTTTTGAAGCAATCGGGCAAGCGCCAGGTCGTCCTATCGGGTTACACCTATATCGATTCCGCAAAGGAAATCACCCGGACCGTGATGACCTATGTCTACTTCAACGTCCTCTCCGAAGAACTCGTCCGCCGCTACGTCAAAGAAAAACGTCCGCTCGATAAAGCGGGCGCCTATGGCATTCAAGATGGCTATCCTCTCGTCAATCGAATCGAAGGTTCGTTCGATAACGTCATGGGCTTGCCCACCGAAGATATCGCGAAGCACTGCTTCCATTAACCGAAGATCGTCTCGTAGACCTTATCCGCATCTTCCTTGATCACCAAGGTGAGGCGGTCCGACATCTCAATAAAGGAATCGACCCCGGCCTCTTTTAATTTGGCTTGATCGATTTTCTGATAATCCTTTAAGACCAAAACGATCCGCGAACCCATCAGCTTCTTTGAGATCACGTTCTCGCTGCCGCCTAAGGCCAGCAAATAAGCGTTCTTATCGATGACCTTGGCCGGGATTTTTTCTTTTTTGCCTTTTAAGCCGGAAAGATAAATCGCGAGGATCGCGATCACGATCAGCCCGACGAAGATGAGGGCAATCCACCAAGAGTTGCTTTTTAGGAATTCGTTAAATTGGTTATCCATTTGATTGTAGAGTTATAATACCACTAAGCGGAGGAAGCCTAGCATGTCAAACGCCATTGAAATTGAAGCCAAAGTCCTTTTGCAGAAAGAAGACTACGAGAAACTCGCCCATTCCTTCCGAGAAGAACCGCGTTACACCCAAACCAACTATTACATCGATTCCGAAGATCGGATCCTTTCAAAAGAAGGCATCGCCTTACGGATCCGGGAAAAAGAAGGCCATTACGAGTTGACCCTCAAGACCCCGCTTAGCCAAGGGCTTCTCGAGAAGAACGAGAATATCACCGAAGAAATGTTCAAAGCCTATAAGGAACAAAACATCTTCCCGAAAGGCGACACCGCCCGATTCCTCACGATGCTCGATATCGATCTCAAGAGCTTAAAGATTTTGACCTCCTTAACAACCGACCGTATCGACGTCGATTATGAAGGCGGGCTCCTCAGCATCGACCGCAACCACTACTCGGGCCAAATCGATTACGAAGTAGAATTCGAATACAACAACATGCAGGGCTCGGAAGAGATTCTGAAGAAGCTGCTCGACGATAAGGGCATCCCCTGCGTCTTCAATAAAGCCACCAAGGTTCGCCGCGCGATGGCCGCGATTGGAAAATAAGGACCCCCTGAACTTAAAAAGGACGGATTCGCATCCGTCCTTTTTGTATTCTTGCGAGGCTTAGTTGCCTTCGTCTTCGTCGTCATCTTCCCCTTCATCCGGAACCGGGGAATAGGCACCGATCGTTAAGAAGATATTCGCAATCGAAGTGAATAAGGCCCCAGCCACGACGAGGAGAGTCATATACGTGAAGTAGAGGTCGGTCGGATTATATCCCTTCCAAAGCGAAGGCTCGGCGAAGCAGAAGGTCACGATCCCCGCGATCGCTAAGGCCGTGGCGGCAAAGGCGAACCAGAAGGGAAGCATCGTCCCCCGCTTCTTATACGAAAGCGGAATCGCGACATAGCTCGCTAAGCAGCCTAAGGCCGGGAAGCCCGCGCTTTCAAGAGCGAGGAGCTCGGTCGAATTGGTGCCATCGAAGCCCCTGTAGTATTCCAAAGTGTAGAGGAAGACAAAGACGAGACTCACGAGAACAAAGGTGTTCGCGCATAAGGCGGTGAGTAAGGAGATGCTTTCTTTCTTCGCGATCCGGCTCACGAGTGCGCTCACGCAAAGGAAGAAGAAAATGAACGTATTGATGAGGATGATCACATAGACGAGAGAAGCCCAGGGGGCGTTCGCAAACGCGCCGGAGATATCATGGTAGAAATCAGGCACATAGCGGATTGAAAGCGTGCTGGCGGTCGTGTAGCGGATCGAAAGATAGGTCGCGGCGCCAAAAGAAAGGAACGCCAAAATCAAGAACGCGATGAACCCATAATTCCCGAAGAGCTTTTTCTTTCCCATAATTACCTCGGGTCCGAGTTCTTCGCGACATCACAGCGATCCCAGTTCTCGCAATTCTCCGGCGAGCATTGGCTTTCGGCGTAGCGGCGGGCCCGCGGGATGAAGGTCCGGATCTCTTCTTCGTTATAGCCGACCTGGACCCGATGGTCATCAACGATGATCGGGCGCTTCAACACGCTCGGGTTCTTCCGGATAAATTCGATCAGTTGCGAAATCGTCATCTCGTCGAAATCGATATGCTGTTCTTGCACGATTTTGCTTCGGGGCGAAATGATGTCGTCGGTCCCGTTTTCGGTCTTTTGAAGGACTTCCTTCAGGTCATCAACGCTCAAGGTCGGTCCGAAAATATTCTTCGACTCGTAGGGGATTTTGTTATCGTCGAACCACTTTTTCACTTTGCGGCAGGAGCTGCAGGACGGAGAGGTATAAATCTTGATCATAATTTTTTACCATAGGTAGTATAGCATCGCCGTCAAATTCTTCGACCTTAAATTGATTGACTATCAAGCCGCGCTTATAATGATTCGGACGAAAGGATCGCACTATGAAAAGAATCTTATCAGGAATTAAACCGACCGGAAATTTGACCCTCGGCAATTACATTGGGGCTTTGAAGCATTTCAAGGATTTCCAAGACAGCGGGGACGTGTATATCTTTATCGCGGATTTACATGCGCTCACCCTCCCGATCGATCCGAAGTTCCTTAACGACAATACCCGCGACGTCGCCGCGTTCTATTTGGCTTCGGGTCTCGATCCCATAAAATGCACGATCTTTACCCAGAGCAGCGTTCCCGCCCACGCGGAGTTAAACGCGATCGTTCAAAACTACCTTTATATGGGCGAGCTCTCTCGGATGACCCAGTTCAAAGAGAAATCGGCGAAAATGCAAGAATCGGCCATCGGTTTAGGCTTATTCGCTTACCCGGTCTTAATGGCGGCCGATATCGTCCTTTATGATGCGGACATCGTCCCGGTTGGCGAAGACCAAATCCAACACGTTGAGCTCACCCGTGACCTCGTGAACCGGATGAATAAGCGTTATGGCAAGATCCTGACTTTGCCCAATTACCAAGTGAATAAAGTGGGCGCTCGGATCATGTCGCTCACCGATCCTTCGGTCAAAATGTCAAAGAGCGATCCGAAAGGCGACATCTTCTTAAAAGAACCGCTCGATTCGATGCGGAAAAAGATCATGTCCGCGGTCACCGATTCCGGCAGCGAAGTCAAATACGATCCCGAGAATAAGCCCGGCATTTCCAACCTGCTCACGATCTACGCTTCCTTAAAGGAGATCGACATCCCGACGGCCGAAGCCCACTTCAAGGGCTACCGCTATGGCGACTTTAAGAAGGAAGTTGCCGATGCCGTCATCGATGAAATGACGCCGTTTAAGGCCCGCTATGAGCAGATCATCGCCGATAAGAGCTATCTCGAAGTCTTGCGGGCCGGGGCGAAGAAGGCCAGCCTGATCGCCAACGCGACCTTAAAGCGCGTCCAAAACGCCGTGGGTCTCCTCGATATCGATGAACATTAAGAAACTGATCGCGATTGATTTGGATGGGACGCTTCTGAGCGACGATTCCCGTCTTTTGCCTTTGACCGAAAGTTATTTGGCGAGCTTAAATGAGCAAGGTTATCTGATTGTCCTCGCCTCGGGCCGGCCTTGGCGGAGCATGGAGGAGTTCTATCGGCGCCTCCATTGCCAGGGTCCCGCCATCTGCTATAACGGGGCATTCACTTTCGATCCGAACGACCCCAGTTTCACTCCCCGGGTCTTCTCTTTTCCCGAAAACGCGATCAAAGACATCTACAACAAACTTCAGGGGAAGGTCACCTCGTTCATGTGCGAGTCCAATAGCGAGGTCTACATCAACCGCCGCGATTCCTACCTTGATCATTTCTTTTGGTATACCGGGATGAAAGTGAATCTCGGCGATATCGAAAAGATCCTGAACTGCGATCCGATGACCTGCATCATGAAGAATGTCCACCGCTACGATAGCTTCGTCCAAGACGTTCTCGCCCCCTATAAGGAGCAGGGAATCAATCTCCACCACTGGACCGCTTCGCTTTACTCGGAACTCGCCTGCGAAGGGGCAACGAAGGGCGACGCTTTAGCCTCTGTGATTGAACACTATGGCCTAAAAAAGGAAGACGTGATTGCCTTTGGCGATGCCGATAACGATGGCGGGATGCTCGCTTTAGCCGCCAAGGCCTATTGTATGAAGAACTGCAAAAGCGCGGCCCTAAAGGCCCGCTATCCCCAAACGAAAAAGGGCAACAACCAGAATGGCGTTGCCCTGATGCTCGCGGATTTGCTTTAGCCTTTGATCTTCAAATCGTGAAGAAGCGACCGATAGAAATTCTCGGTCTTTTCTTTTAAGCCGGCCTTCTCGCTACTGACCGACTCGATATAGAATTTGCACTTCGGCTCGGTTCCGCTCGGGCGGACCGTGATCGTGGATTTATCGTCGAGAACGAACTTCACGACTTCCGATTTCGGAAGATCGATCGGGGTGGTCTCGCCATCCTTGTAGTGAAGCTGCTTCCCATAGTCATAAACTTCATCGACCGGGACTCCGGCGATTTGCCGCAAAGGATGATCGTGGAGGTTTTCCATGATCTTGGCCATATTGGCCGCGCCTTCCGGGCCCTCGAAATAGACGGAATTGCAAACCGCATCGTGGTAACCGTATTTCTGCATCAAGCGGTCATAGGCGACATCGAGCGGCTCTTTCCGCAAGAAGTGCCATAACGCCATCTCGCAATAGAGCAGGATCGCTTGGATCCCGTCCTTATCGCGGACGAAGGGGGCGATGAGGCAGCCATAGCTCTCTTCATAGCCAAAGACGAAGGTCGGTCCTTTCCCTAAGGCTTCATAGTGGGCGATCCGATCGCCGATAAACTTGAAACCGGTCAGGAACGATTCGACTTTTAAGCCATAACTCTCGGCGATTTCGCGGCCGAGCGAGGAGGTGACGATCGTGTCATACATGACGCCATTCGCGGGCAAAGTGCCTTGGGCCTTCCGCTCCGAAAGAATGTAATCGAGAAGCAAGGCGGCGCTTTCGTTCCCGGTGAAGAGTTCGTAGGTGCCTTTGCTCGAAAGATAAGCGACGCCAACCCGGTCGCCATCGGGATCGGTCATCACAATCAGGTTCGCCTTATTGGCTTTCGCGGTCTTGATCGATTCGATATAGGCATCGGGATTTTCCGGATTGGGCGAGAGGGTGCCACTGAAATCGGGGTCATGGGTGCATTGGCTCATCACCGGGATCACTTGGTAACCACAGTCTTTGAAGACCCGCATCGCATTCTCGTAGGAGGTGCCGTGCTGGGGCGAATAGACGATCTTAAAGCCCTGCTTCTTGAGGTTCGGGTTGATCTGGATCGCTTCGACCGCTTTCACGTAATCGTCGTCGATCGCTTCGTCGAAGGTCACGGTTTCGCCCTTCGTTTCGGCTTGAGGGACTTGGACACCGCCACGAGCTCCAAGAGCCGCTCGATCTTGCTCGGAACGAGCTGGCATCCCGTCTCATCGTAGACTTTGTAGCCATTATATTGCTTCGGGTTATGGGAGGCGGTGATCATGATGCCCCCGCAGGCGTGGACGTAACGGACCGCGTAGGAAAGTTCTGGGGTCGGCCTTAACGAATCAAAAATGTAGGCTTTGATCCCCATCTCATTCAAAATCCGGGCGGATTCGAGCGTGAATTCGCGCGATTGATGACGGTTATCGTGGCTGATCGCAACCCCCATCGATTTGGCTTCGGGGAATTTTTCGAGGAGATATTGCCCAAAAGCCACCGTGGCCTTTTGAACGGTCCAGGAGTTCATCCGATTGGTCCCGGGGCCTAAAACGCCCCGCATCCCGGCGGTTCCGAATTCGATATCTTTAAAGAAAGCGTCCGCTTTCTCTTCGGGATCCATTTTCTTCAAAATGGCTTTGTCTTTGTCCGAAACGACCGAAGAATCGACCCATTCGGCATAACGTGCATTGATATCCATAGAATCACTCCTTTTTCGGTTACTCCATTGTACCTTGATTGCCTAGTTTCTTTAAGACCTCTTCTAAGGCGGCGGGCAATGGGGCCTCGAAGGTCTTGCCATCTAAGGCGGCGAGAACGCCTCCCGGGGCTTTGAAGGAAAGTTTGGCGGCATGTAAGAACTGGCTATCGAGCCCGGTTAAGGCCCGAACCTTCCGGCAATCCTGGAAGTCGCCATACTTGCCATCGCCCACGACCGGATGGCCGATCGCCGCCATATGGACCCGGATCTGATGGGTCCGGCCCGTCACGAGTTCGAGCTCCAGCAAGGTATAGTCGCCATAATGCTTCAAAACGTGATAACGGGTCAAAGCGGTTTTGCCCCCTTCGCTTAAGGGGCAGACCTTGACCAAGCCCGAATCTTCGAATTTCTTCAGGGGTTTATTCACTTCGCCATCGGAATCGATCGAGCCCACGACCAAGGCAAGATAACGCTTCTCGATCTCGGTCCGTTCCTTGAAAAGATCGGTGAGCTCTTTAAGGGCGGCATCGGTTTTCCCATAGACGACGAGGCCCGAGGTATTGCGATCGAGCCGGTGGGCGGGCGAGGGGGTAAAGGCGGCCTTCGCGGGGTCGTATTCGCCTTTAAGGTAAAGATAATCGAGGATCGCGTTCCCTAAGGTGGCCCGGACGCCTTTATCATCGCCATAGACCAGCAAGCCTTTCGGCTTATTCACGATGATGACGTTATGATCTTCGTAGACGATTTGATACGGGAAGGCCTTCTTCGTGACTTCCCGCGGCTTCTTGAAGTCGGCGAGCTGCTGGTCCGTCACGTAAATCCGTAAGGTATCGCCGGTATGGACCACCGCATCTTTATGGATCCAGTGCCCATTCAGTTTGATGTCTTTTTTCCGGAAGGACTTGTAAATGAAGCCTAATGGGGCGTCACTTAAGTACTTTTTCACAAATTTCTCGGCTTTTTGTCCATCCGAGAGGCTATCAATCTTGATTTCAATCATGGCGGAAAGATTATAGCATAGCCTTAGGCTATAATTCTTCGATTGCCAATGTTAAGCGCTTAACTTATAATCTTGCTTGCCACATTTCCAAACGTGTGGAGGAATACCCAAGTGGTCGAAGGGGCGGGCTTGGAAAGCTCGTAGTCTCTTAACCGGGAGCAAGGGTT
>MVZL01000009.1 GCA_002068375.1 Tenericutes bacterium ADurb.BinA155 | reverse complement strand
CTCTTCGAAAGTATTGAGGACCTGGGCCTGAATCGAAACGTCCAAGGCCGAGACCGGTTCATCGCAAACAATGAGATCGGGGTTAAGAGCCAACGAACGGGCAATCCCGATCCGCTGACGTTGACCGCCGCTGAATTCGTGGGGGTAACGGGTCGCCTGCTCGGGGCTAAGGCCAACCGTTTCCATCAACTTGATGACCCGAGCATGGCGCTCGGCTTTCGCGGTTTTGAAGACGAAGAAGAGATCATGCTGTCTTTCCTTGCATAGCGTGGTGATTTCTTGTTGCTTCTTCGCCGCTTCGGGGCTCTTCTTATCGGGAAGAGCTTGGTAGGCCTCGCGAGCCGCTTGAATCAAGGGATCATAATGGGCGTGAATGGCCGCTTTCTGTTCGTTCTTAATGACATCGTGGGCATCGAGAGGTTCAGCAATGATGTCCTCGACCGTCATCCGAGGGTCGAGTGAACTATAGGGGTCTTGGAAGACCATTTGGGCGTGGGCGTGGAGGTATTTAACGTCTTCCTGGTAGGCTTTGCGGTTCTTACGCTCCACCGCAACCGTTGCTTGATAGGATTTATTCTCTTCGGCAATCTTCTCGTCTTTGGCTTTGGTCGCGGCCTCGTTCTTTTCCGAAAGCTTCTCGAACTCGTCATTGATCGTTTTTAAGGCGATCTCATGCGCATCTTTTAAACTTTTGATCTTGTGAACGTAGTTGCTCTTAGACCGAATTTCGCGGCCATTGAAAACAATCTTGCCATCGGTGGGTTCATAGAGGTGGAGGATCGTGCGGCCGAGCGTGGTCTTACCGCAGCCAGACTCCCCGACGATGCCTAGAGTCTCGCCGCGCTTCACCTCAAAGGAAACGTCGTCGACGGCTTTCAGCTCCTTCGTTTTGAAGAAACCGGTTTGAATCGGGAAATACATCTTGAGATGACGGACTTTCAAGATATAGTCGGCCTTTTGGGTCGTGGAAGCGACAACGGGTTTAGGAGAAACCACGAGGGAGGGGGCACTGCTTTCCGCTTTTTCCGCGGGAATCGGGGTCGCCGAAACGACCGCGGGTTTGACCGCGACGACTTTGGTCTGTTTAGTTTTGCTGACGCGAGTCTTTGCCATGGTTATTTCTCCTTTCTGACCGCTTTGGCTTTATGGGATTTAGCCACGCGGGCGTTATGTGTATCGATGGGGAAAGATTGATTGTAATAAGCGACCAGTTGCTCTTTGGTGAGCTTACCCGCTTGATAGGCTTGGAACGCGCTATAGAAACAAGACGAAATATGGCCGGGTCCAATCTCGCGCTCGGCCGGATAACGTTCCAAACAAATCTTGAGGCAGTGCCCGCAGCGCGGAGCGAAGGAGCAGCCGCTCGGCAAGGCAAATACATCGACGGGGTTGCCCTCAATCGGATGGAGTTTCTCACTCTTGGAAGAGTTGACCGAAGGAATCGAAGCCAGTAAGCCTTTGGTGTATTCGTGCTGCGGATTGTAGAAGATCTCGTCGCAGGTTCCGCGTTCAATGATCCGCCCGGCGTACATGACGTCGACTTCATCGCAGACTTGAGCGACCACGCCAAGGTCGTGGGTGATGATAATGACCCCCATGCCTAACTTCTTCTGGATATTCTTGATCAGCTCAAGAATCTGAGCCTGAATCGTCACGTCAAGCGCGGTCGTCGGTTCATCGGCGATCAGCAAATCCGGATTGGTCAATAAGGCCATGGCGATCATGACCCGTTGGAGCATGCCCCCGGAAAATTCGAAAGGATATTGCTGCATCCGTTTTTCGGGGTTGGTGATACCAACGAGCTTTAACATCTCGATGGAACGTTGCCGGGCGCTCCAACGGGTGACTTTGAACTTTGAGGCATAGCGATGACGGCAATCCCAGACTTCTCGATAAGCCGCTTTGATGATTTGCCGGCGGCGTTTCTTCGCTTCTTTGACCCGGGCTTCGTGAGCGGACTTAATCCCGGCGAGAATCGCTTTCCGCGCGGTTTCCGCCTCCGCGTAAGCCGCCTCGTAGGCCTTTTGATCGGCCGCAAGCAGAGGAGCGTATTTCGCTTTAACCGCTTCGACCGCCTTTTGATTAGCGGTTCCGTCAAAGTCGGGGCCGGCAGTAGCCGCGGCCAAATGAAGCGGGGCTAGCTCATCAGCCTCGGCGATTTCATGCTGGCTCTTGCTCGCTAACGCCGCATCGGCGGCTTTTTCGTGAACCCGGATTTCAGGCGAACGCAAACCATCGGCCCGCTCATTCTCATAACGGGCGTCTTCGTTATAGGTTTCACTATGGCGGCCTCGTAAAGCATTGCGAAGGGTCACTTTCGCTTTGGCCAGTTCTTTCTCGTATTCGGTTTTGGCCGCGGCCTCTTCATGAGCGGCTTGAGCCTTCGCTTTGGCTAAGGCCGTCTCGTAAATAGCCCGGTCGACTTTGATTTGGGCTTCTAACTGAGCGATTTCCGTTTTAAAGTTCGCGATATTTCCTTTAAAGTCAGGGACATCTTTTTCCCCTTTAGCCGTCGCACGGGTCGCGTTCTTTTCCGATTTCTCAGCGATCGCGAGGTTGTTCTCCGCGATATAAAGCGCATTCTCATCGCTATCGAGAGCCCGCTTCTCGGCTTCGGTCAAATGGTCGATGTAGTCTTCTTTGTGCAAGAGGATCGCTTCTTCCATTTGGTGACCAATCTTAAAGACCGGGTTTAACGCGGTCATCGGATCCTGGAAGATCATCGAAATCTTATGGCCCCGGATCGCCCGAAGGCTCCGGTCGGACATCCCGACCAATTCTTGGCCATTGAAGCGGATTGAGCCGCTTTTGATGTAACCAGGCTTCACCAAAATCTGCATCAGCGAGGCGGCCGTGACGGATTTGCCTGAGCCGGACTCCCCGACGATGCCGAGGATCTTGCCCTTTTCAAGGCTAAAGGAAATGCCGGCCACCGAGCGGACTTCGCCGGCGGGAATATCGAAGGAAGTGCAGAGGTCTTTGACGACCAATAACGGTTCTTTTTCTGCCATAACGTTACCTCTGAAGCCTCGGGTCAAACGCATCGCGCAAGCCATCGCCGATGAGGTTCAAGCATAAGACAATGAAGCAAATGAGTAAGGCCGGAGCGAAAAGAAGATAAGGCCGAGCCGGAATCGAAGTGAGAAAGGTGCGGCCTTCGTTAGCAAGGGAGCCTAAGGAGGGCATCGGGGCATCAACGCCTAAGCCGATGAAGCTTAAGAAGGATTCGGTGAAGATTGCGCTCGGGACTTCAAGGCCGGCCGAGATGATGATGATCGACATCGAGTTTGGAATCATGTGCTTACGGATGATGAAAGACGGTTTGCAACCCATCGAGCGGGCGGCTAAGCAATATTCTTGCTGCTTCAAGGTCAAAACTTGGCCGCGAACAAGCCGAGCCATGCCAACCCAATAGAGTAAGGCGAAAACAATGAAGATTGAGATCATTCCAACCCCAAGCTTGCCTAAGAAGCTATTGGCGTCGAGCGTGATCGCTTCCTTCAAAACGGCGGCCAAGAGAATGATCACAACGACATCCGGGAGCGAATAAATCAAATCGACGATCCGCATCATCACCATATCGACCTTGCCGCCATAGTAACCGCTCACGGCACCGTAAATCGATCCGATCACCAAGACGATGATGGCCGCGAAGACGCCGACGATGAGCGAAATCCGGGCGCCATAGAAGACCCGAACGAAGAAGTCACGCGAGGCCGAATCGGTTCCGAAAATGTGCGGGAAAACAAACTGACCATTCGCGATCATGGCCTTTTCGGTATCACTGTATTGGAACGGGGCCAAGAATTTAAAAGTCTGATCGAAGTTATTTTCAACCGAGAGGTCCTCATCGTAGCCATACGGGACAATGATCGGAACGAAGATCACCATCAAAAGGATGATGATCATCAAGATGAAGCAAGTCATCGCGACTGGGTTATGGGCAAAGCGTTTGATCGAATCCTTGACGAAGGAAGTCGAAGGCCGCATGTGGGACTGGCTCGCCTTTTCGCTCGCGGAAGCTAAGGTCGAAGACTTATCGACGTTATCGATATTGAAAACGTTAGTCCGCGAGAAGTCGGGCTGGAATCCGAAGGGGTTGTGATCTCCAATTTTCCAGGGTTTCATAAAATCACTCCAAAGACACCCGCGGGTTCACGACGGTGTAGAGAATATCGCTGACAAGAGTCATCACAACGACGAGGTCGGTCATGAAGACCGTGGTCGCCATGATCATGTTGTAATCGCGACTGGTGATGCTGTTCACAAAATAAGAACCCACGCCGGGGATAGCGAAAATCTGCTCCACCACCAAGGATCCGGTGATGATGCCAGCGAACATCGGTCCCGCATAAGAGATGGTCGGGGCTAACGAGTTCTTCATGACGTGGCCAAAAAGCACCCGAGTATTCGAAGCGCCTTTGGCCCGGGCGGTGATGATGTAATCGCTGCCTAAGCTATCCAAGGTCGCTGAGCGCGAAAGCCGAGTGATATAGGCGCTCGGATAAAGAGACAAGCAAATGCACGGCAGGATGAAAGAAGCCATGCTATAGCCAGAAGCCACGTAGCCCGTAGGGAACCAGTTGAGTAACCGGCAGAAGAAATACGATAAGAAGGTCGCGGTGATGAACGAAGGGAAGGCGATCGAAGCGGTCGAAAGCACCATGATGACATGGTCGATGGGCTTACCGCGGTTGATCGCCGCGATCGAGCCGAACAAAGTTCCCATCGAAATCGCGATCGCCGCCGCGATGATGCCTAAAGGAAGCGAGTACTGCATGCCTTGCCCAATGAGCGACATCACGTCGGTGCCTTTGAGCTTCATCGAAGGCCCGAAGTCAAAGGTGAACGCGCGCCCGAGATAAATAAGATACTGAACAAATAAGGGCTTGTCTAAGCCATACTTCGCTTTGAGGGCGGCCAGAGTAACATCGCTCACGCCATGCTCGGAAGTAAAAGGTCCGCCGGGGATGAGTTCCATGAACCAAAAGGTGATCGTGACCACCATGAAAATCGTCAGGATGGCCATCCCGAATCGCTTCAAAAGATACATCGCCGTTTTGCCGTTCATAGTTTCCTTTAGGCGGATTAATGACTAATTCCGCTTAAAGTAATCACGATTGTTAACTCGCGCGAAAAACTGTCAATTATTATTTTCGTAAAATCGGCTTTTTCTTCGGCGGTGTAACCGCTTTCAAAGGAATGATTACGTTCTTTTCAATGTCAATAGAAAGTAAGAAAAAAGCCCCTCTCGGAGCTTTTTCAGCTATTCCGTCCCTCCGGCTTACGACGCCCTCGGAACGAGGTCACAACCCCAGCGGTCTTAGAGGACTACCGCCAGCCCCCACCTTTTCTAGCAGGGCGATACCCCCTAGAATAGACGCCTCCAACTACTTTCCCGACGGACAGAGTGCGGGGCCCTTCAAACGCGCCGATCGAGCGCTCAGGCAGCCCACCAGGTTTCCCCGATGAACGCCATTATTTAATCACGGGTCTTAAAACTGTCAATAATTATTTTGACTAAGTTTAAAAAGACGAGATTATCAGGGCTTTTTGGATAAAAATCTTTACTTTCCCCGTGGGGCGACTGCGAGATCCTGCTGCTCTTTTTTGATCCGCTTGAGATCGCGGACGAAGCCATAGGTCAGGTAGGAAGCGTAGACGATGATACCGCCCGCGAATAAGAAGGAAGTTCCCTTAATATAAGGTGTGACGTAAACCATGTCGTAGGTGGCTTCTCCCGCCGGGGCGATGAAACCAACGAAGCCGCCATCAAGCTTATAGGTCTTGAGGCTCTTGCCGTTTGCTGTGACCGACCAGCCTTTATCGTAAGCGATCTGAGTGACGCAGAAACGGCCATCCGGATAAGTCGTCGCATCGTAATTGGTGGTGAAGGTGTATTCGTTCGAGCTCACCTGGACCACGTTTTGGAATTTCGATTCGCGGAGGAAATCATATTGTTGTTCAATGGCGGAGCGTTCTTGCATATAGATTCGGAGATCGCTGCTGAAGTACACGTAATTGGCCACACCATTGCTCTCGGCCGGACCGGGGGCGCACACCACGATATACTTCACGCGGCCTTTCGCATACATGCCGAAGAGGTTCCGATAGGTTCCCGCGGCGTCGCCCATGTTGTCGATCGCGTGGTATTCAAAGTTCAAAAGCTGATCGGTCTTGTCGATAACTTTGTTGCCGTTTCCATCATCTTTATACGTATCCCCGATCATGTAGTAACGGGTCGTGTTCGAGGTGCTGGTGTAGAGATCGAAATAGGCTCCATTAGGATCAGAATTGAAATAAGAACCGAACCCCGTGGTCGGATAGAAAACGATGTGATCAAGATCGCGCTGATAAGAGCCGGAAGCAAAGTTCGTGTAGGTCGAAACTCCGCTTTCTTTGAGGAAATAAGCCGGACCATCCGCGGCATACTTCGTTCCGCTCGCTGGCAAGTATTTGTTCTCACCGGTCGTACTGTATTTCCGGCCGTAGCAATAAATTTGAGAACCATAGGCCGTCGGAGTGGCGCTGCTGGTCGTAAAGCCCTCCGGCATATTTGCAGCATCTTCGTCGGTTAAGATCGCGCCTTCCACCATCGTGTGCTCGGCCCGACGGGTATTGGTCGCATCGCCACCGCCATAGAAACGGCTATAGACTTGGCTACCGCTGGTGTGTTCAATCGCGAAGAGTTTCGAATTATCGACCCCGTGTCCTAGGGAAACATAGGAATTCGTGGCGTAGGCCTCATCATCATAGGTGTAAACACGGTAATCGTTCCCGCTCGCTTTTTCATCAAGAACACAATCGAAGGGGACGTTCTGCGATTCAAAATTGTAGTCATTCCCCGCATCGTCCTTGACCCAATAGCCATCATTCTTGATGATGTATTTCTTATAGCCCAGTTGAATGTCGGCCGCGTAGCGTTTGTTCGCGTACTTACCACCCCAGCTCGGGTTCCAATAACTCGTGCCGTAGGCGGTATGGGTCGCTCCAGCATCGGTGATGTGGGCCATCACATCGAAATCATAGGTCTCGAAGTTCATAAGGGAGTGGAAGCACGAAGCCCCGTTATAGTTCACGCCCATCGCGTAGTTGCCTTCGCCTGAAGCATCACAATAAGTCCGGAAGAACGAACGATCTTGGTTGTTGACTCTTTCCAAGACTTCGGTCGTGTTGGCGTAGGCGGCCGCCCCACCGTTATAGGCGGTATCAATATTCCATAACGCCCCATAGACAAAGGACATGTTCCCGGCGACGATCGCCTCGACCGAGATGAAAGCAAATAAGACTTTGTGCAGCCATTCCTTGTTGAGGAAATAGGTCATGACCGCCCCTTCGATCACGACGAGGGCGCATTGATAATAGATGTACCACATCCGGGAGACGCTCACTGAGCCGGTCACTTCGCCCGCGGTGAGATAAGAAGTGACGTAATAGCCATCGGCATTGACGCTCGGAGTAAAAGTCTTGCCCGAAAGGAGCATCACCGTGAGCGCGTAGGTTCCAATCGTCCCGGCGAGGGCGAGCAAGGTCGCGGTCGGCATGAAGGCTTTCGGCTGGTTCTTCCGATCATCAAAAGCCCAGCACCCGTAATAGATGATTTCCGGAACGAGAATGATGAACCAGCGGCCATAGCCGTTCCCCGTGAACGCGTAGAAGAAATAGTAAGCAAAGGTCGTGAAGAGGAGATAGAGACAAATCGCAATCAAAATCAAATGGTTCCACTTCTTCTTCCGGATCGAGTTCATAAAGGCGACGAAGAACAAAATGACGAAGGGGGTGTAGCAGAAAATCGAGGCGGTCCAGGAATCGTAGACGTAGCCTCCTGCCGAAGCGCTTAAGGGGAGATAAAGATATCCACTCGTCGGATAGAAGAAGGAAATGAGGCCCATGAGTTCCCGGCCGGTGTTATCGCCAACCTGCTGGAAGAGCAAGGTGAATAAGGATTTGATATCAAAGCTCTTGAGGGCGTTCGTGATCTGAGCTAAGTAGATCGAGCCGACCGAAACGGTCCGGCCCGATAAAGAAGATTCCCGTAAGGAGGGAAGCAAGGTCCAGCTGCAAAGGAGCAATCCCACGCCAAAGGAAGCAACGCCAAAAGCAATCACCAGCCAATTCTCTTTGGCTTTCCGCTGCTTGATCGTCCAGAAGAAACGCCATAGGGCATACAAAACGCCCCAGATGCAGAGAACGACGAGGAAGAAGAACGAGGTAATCCCTTCAAGGAATAAGCCCCAAATGAGGCAAGAAGGTTTCCGTTCTTTGATGACCTTTTCGATGCCTAATAAAATTAACGGGACGTAGCAGCAGGCTGCCACGGTGGTCTGGAAGCCCGCCATGAAGCACATATAACCCGAGAAGGCATAAGCGACCGCGCCGAAGCGGGCGGTCCCTTCTTGGATGTCCATATATTTGAGATAAGCCCGCATACAGAAGGCCGCGACCACGAGTTTCAATAACGTCATGATGGTCGAAGTCTGAGGGATCCAAGCCCGCGGGAAGAGATTGAGCGCGACGACGAAAGGATCGAACAGCCCATAGTAAGAGTTCGAACCAATGTTATCAGTCCCTAAGAACGTGTTGGTGTCATAAAGGACGAACTTGCCCGTTCGGAAGAACTCGTGCCAATCGTCCCAGAAGTCATAGTAGAACGTCATGAACTGGGAGCAGAAATCCCAGCCATAAGCCTGAACGAAGGAGTTATTAATCAGAGCGTATCCGGTCCAACCCATTGCGACGGCGAAAATGATGAGACCAAAATAAAAAAGCGAATGGATATTAAAAAGCCAAGCGCAATGCTTGTGGATCCAAATCCCAAACTTGCTCGGTTCTTTTTTGACGGAGGCTAAAGAAGCCGCGCCTGAAGGGCTCACGGTCGCGATCTTGTCCGGTCGGAGGTCGCTTAAAGAAAGTAACGGCGCATCCTTTCCTGAATTCGATGCCCCGTCCTCGTTCTTTTTGGGTTCGTTGTTATTGCTCTCCGCCATTTTTCGCTGCCTCGATTTGCTGATCGGTGACAATACCAACGACATCTTCGACCGGCATCGCAAACGCAATGCCTTGGCCTTTGGTATCCATCCCTGCTTCCTTATTGATCGCAAGCAGAACGTTGTCTTTGATGGCGGTAGGAACAAGAATCATCACGATTTCTTTTTCCGGAGTCACCACAACGCCAAAGAATTTTTCGATGTCTTTGTTGCCGGTTCCGTGGGCGGTCATCACCGTTCCCCCGCGAGCACCCGCGCCTTTGGCCGCAATCATGACGAGATCGGTAAACCCGGTGTTCACAATCGCCATCACCATCTGATAATCCTTTTGCACGCTCATTTTGTGATTCCTCCAATAAGTGTTTTCTTCGGCTTAATTGGTTTGTCCAATGTTTGAATATTGGCTAACATCTTGTAGATCGAAACACCCGCGACCGAATTAATCGGAATAATGTAAGAAATGCCTTTGGCATAAGGACTCACCTTGAAACGCTCGATGAGATCATTTTTGTACTCGGGCCAAGCATCCTTTCGCATCACGGCGATGATGACTTGTTTCTTCGCTTCATCAAGACCCATGACTTCATAGAATTGGGTCGCGGCGGTTCCCCGAGCGTGCATGATGCAGGCGATCGCGGCCCCGTGGGAATAGAGCAAATCGCAAATGGCATAAGACTGGTGATCGTTCACCACGGTGACGCAGCAGCAAAGTGGAACCACCTTGTGATTCTCTTCATAGGGAATCGGAGCGGGTTCTGGGGTTTTCTTTTTCTTATCGTCTGCCATAGCCTAAGCCTCCTCTCCCATATGCACGATTTGGTTATCGTTCGGCTCGACAATCCGCCGACGCGCAACTTTATAGATGTGAGCCCGTTTGATCTGAACGTAGAGGCCCATGAGCTGAATCACCACAAGCGGCATCATTGAAATCATCGCGATCGAACCAAAAGCATCTTCGTAAATCGTATCGGCCCCGTGCTCGGCGTAGCTGAAGCCCAAGACGAAGGGCATGACGAAAGAGGAAGCCATTGGGCCGGAAGCGATGCTGCCGGAATCGAAGGCGATACTCATATAAATCTTCGGAACGACAAAGGCTAAAACGAGCGCTAAGAAATACCCGGGGATGAAGTAATAGAGAATCGAGAAACCATAATGGGCCCGTACCACGGCCATCGCCATGCCACCGCCAACCGAGATGGCCATCACGGCTAAGACGGAATTGGCTTTGATTGTGCCTTCGGAAACGGTTTCGATTTGGTGAACCAAAATGTGGACCGCCGGTTCAGCGATGACACCGAATAGACCAAACAAACCACCCATGACGATCGCAAGAGGATAAAGCGAACTCTTGGCTCCTAAGGCATAGCCGACTTTTTGGGCGACCGGAAGGAAGCCGATATTGACCGCAACCATAAAGAGGACAAGGCCGAAGTAGGCATAAATCAAACCGATTAAAATCTTCAAAACCTGTTTGAAATTCAATTTGACAAAGATCCAGTTATAAATCATGAAGAAAGCGCCGAGCGGAGCGATCGCAATCAAAAGATCCAACAAATTACTGGTGAGAGCTTTGTACAGCAAAGGGCCGATTGCCGTGTTCCATTGATCCCAAGTTTCGCAAGTCGTGATCGCGCTCGGATCCCACCGATAAGCCAAAGAAGACACATCGACGAAGCGAGACAAAATCATCACCGTCAGAATCGGACCGGCCGTCGCTAAAGCGGTCAAACCGAAGGCATCGCTGCTCGAACGGCCATTCGTGCTTCCGCGCGAAGCGGATAGGCTCGCGCCGAAAGCGAGGATGAACGGAATCGTGACTGGCCCGGTGACCACCGCCCCGCTATCGAAAGAAATCGGAAGGAACTTCGGGTTGGTAATGCCGGCGAAAGTAAAAATCAAAGCATAGAAGGCTAAGAAGATGACGTTCAAATCTTTCTGGAAAAGAATCCGGAGGACCCCAAACATCATGAAGAGGCCAACGCCGATTCCAACGCAAACGATCAGAAGGAATTCGTTATCAAATCCAATTTGAGCCGCCATGACTTTGAGATCAGGCTCGGCCACCGTGATGATAAGGCCCAGCACAAAAGTCATCAAAGAAATCAGCCAGATATTCCGCTGCTTGAATAAGTTCGATCCGACGATGGTACCGATTCTGGAGATCGACTGGTCAGAACCGACCTGGAATAGGGCTAATCCTAAACCAATCAACACCACCGCTCCTAAGAAAGTGATGTAAACCGGGAGGTAGAAGCCATCAATGATCTTCACGAAATAGAGGATCGTGATCATCACGGCAATCGGCAGAACGCTTAAATAGCTCTTTCCAATTTGCGAAAAGATCTGCCGGAGCACCGCTTTCCGAAACGTTTTTTTAGCGGCGATGGTGTCGGCGGGCATGCAAGCCTTTCCTTTCATAACGAGGACGCGGAGTTTCGTTAAAGGGTTTGGGATTCTGAGCCGTTTCATTCCGAGCGACTTTTCCAAAGAACATCGCTTTGAAAGATGAAGGCATGGGGGCCGTGAATTTATACTCTTTTCCGTTTAAAGGATTGGTGAGGTCAAGTTCGTAGGCGTGCAAGCCTAACCGCCGGAGCGGGTTCGAAGGTTCGCCATACTTGTCGTCGCCGATCACGTAATGGCCAATGTTGCCGAGCTGGACCCGGATCTGATTCTTCCGGCCGGAATCGATGTGGACATCGAGAAGCGAATATTCTTTTTTCGCGGCCATCACAGAATAAGAAGTGATCGCGAGTTTGCCTTTCTCTTTGTTGTGGGTCACATAAACGAGTTGAGCCCGATCCTGATCCAAATAGTCGCGGAGGGTGTCTTCTTTTTTCTCCATCTGGCCTTCCACGATCGCGTAGTAGGCCCGATTATGGACGATGTCTTGCCACGAATTTTGCAGAGCTTCGCGGGTCTCCCAATTCTTGGCAAAAATTAGAACCCCCGAAGTATCCTCGTCGAGCCGATGGACCACGAAAATCCGGGCTTTCGGATTCATTTGAGTCACATAATCGGACACTAAGCGATAGGCGGTCCGGCCTTTTTCTTTATCGGTCGCGACGCAAAGAAGACCCGAGGGTTTATCGATCGCGATCAAATCCTTATCTTCGTAGATGATCGGAAGATTCGCCCGTTCATGCTTGGCAATCCGATTCTTCGAGATCACGACTTCATCTTCAGGATAGAGCTTGAAATTGAATTGGCTGACCGGCGCCCCACCGACCGAAACTTGATGGTTCGCCAAAATCCGTTTCACGTTCTTTTTGGATTGCTGTGGCATCTTCTCAAAAAGAAAAGGCAGCAGTTCGCATTCGTGGTAAACCAAGAAGGTCTGAATCGAATGAGGATCAACGAGGCCGCGAGTCGATCGATGTTTTTTGCTGTCGTTTTTATTCATACGCTGTTTAATGAATATTCTTATTCATTTAACAGGAGAAAGAAAGACTTTCAATTTTTCGAGAGCAGATTTCGCAACATCGACTCCTTCGTGATAGAGGGCGTCCAACTTCGCTTTATCGCGGCAGGTTCGTCCGATCGTCACCGGATGCGCCGGTCCAATCACCAAAGCTTGGCCACTGGCCTCCAAAGCGTCGAGTGCATCCGCATCGGCGTTATAGACGTCGGATTCTTTGGCATAGGCCTTCAAAAATTCGGGGTATTCTTTGTAGAGAAAATGGGCACGGCGAAGATTCTTTTTCTTGGCGGGGCTCTTCCGGAAACCTTTGGCTCGAGTGGTCACCACCACGATCTTTTCGCAACCATCCGCTAACGCGCGGCGGAATGGGATGTTCGCGGTCGGACCGCCATCGAGATAAGGATGGCCTTCCACCATGACCGGCTTCCATGTGATGAGAGGGAGCGAGGAAGAAGCCGCGATCGCCTTCCACATCTCGGTGCATTCGCCTTTCACGAAATAATGATCTTTGCCGTCTTCGAGTCCGGTCGCCGCTACGACGAAATGAACCGGGCTTTCGTTATAGGCCTTCGCGTTGAAGGGAATGAGTTTCTTCGGAACATCGACAACCAAATAGGTGAAATTGAACAAGGAACCATAATGCAAAAGGTTATGAAGCGAGATGAACTTCTTGTCGTCCATGAGAAGAATGTCGACGTCTTTGCTCCGCCCGATGTCGCCCGAAAGAACATTCACGGCATTTAAAGCACCCGCCGAAGTCCCGATGATGTAAGGGAAGGAAATTTTATTTTCCATCAAAGTGTCGAGGACGCCCGACGTGAATGCGCTCCTCGTTCCACCGCCTTGCAAAACTAGCCCTACCTTAAATCCCATAATTTAATTATTATAAAAGGCTTTCAACAAGGAATGGTAAACTAAGGTGATGAAAATGAAGACAACTCTCGGATTTTGGCTAATTCTCGCTTCCTTAAGCCTTAGTGGCTGCAGTTTTTCGCTCTCTTCGCAATCGGCTTCCTCGAAGCAAACTTCGGACAGCACTTCGGCTGGAACCTCAAGCGCAGAGACGACTTCAACCCATCAAAGCACCTCCACCACCCCCGCATCTTCCAGTTCCTCGGGCCGCACTTCTACTTCAAACTCGACGTCGAGTTCCTCGTCCGCGACCGCGTCTTCTTCGTCTAGCAGCGGTTCCGCCAGTAGCAGCAGTTCCCCGAGCAAAGATGGCGTTTATGAATTCTATGCAGTCAACGACTTCCATGGCTCCATCCTCGAAAATTCGGGCTATTACTACGAAGGCGGTCTCGCTAAAGTCGGAGGCAAACTTAAGGCTTTAAAGGCCGCCGACCCCGACCATACTTTCATTATTTCGAGCGGCGATATGTGGCAGGGTTCGTTAGAGAGCAATAGCAATTACGGCGCTTTGGTAACAAAAGTCATGAATAACATCGGCTTCGATTCCATGACGCTCGGTAATCATGAATTCGATTATGGCCAAAGCTATATCGCGACCAACCGAAAGGCCGCGAATTTCCCCTTCTTAGCCGGGAACATCTTAACCTACGCTAACGGGACTAAAGGTTCCGCTTGGACAGGCAGCGACATCTCCACGGTCGTCTCCCGGGGAGGCATCAAAGTCGGAATCGTCGGAATGATTGGCGAAGCTCAAACCACTTCGATTACGTCCAAGAACGTATCTGATCTTTATTTCGATAATCCCAAAAGTTATGCCGAAACCGAGGCTGCGCGGCTTCGTAATAGCGAAGGGTGCGACATCGTCATCTTGTCGCTTCATGATCCGATCGCGGTTCCAGAAGGCTGGGAATCGAGCGGACTCAAATCCTATTTTGATGGGATCTTCTGTGCCCACTCGCATCAAAAGGAAGTCGATTTGTCCAGCGGGGTTCCTTATCTCCAAGGCATCTGCAATGGCGAAGCGATCTCTCACTTTGAGCTCACCCTAACGAGCGGTGTGGTCAGCTGCACCAACTACGAAGTCATTTCCGCCTCCTCCAGCTGGGCCGAAGATAGCGAAATCCTCGCGATCGAAAAGGGTTATATCGGAACCGAAGAGTTCACCACGTTGGCCAACAAAACCTGTGGAACCTTATCGGGATCTTTAACCAAATACACCGTTGCCAATGCCGGCTGCAAGGCGATCTACGAAAAGTATCAGAGCACCTATAGCAATCTCGCCTGCGCGTTGGAAAATAGCCAACGGGCCAGTATCCCAAGCGGAACGATAAATTACAGCACGCTTTATAAGGCCACGCCTTTCATGAACCACATCGTGATCATGAAAGTCCTAGGTCAAGACATTATGAACGAAGCCGCCTATAACAAGACCTATACCGGAGATACCACCACCTATGGGACGCTCAATTCCTCAACCTATTACACGATCGCGGTCATCGATTATTTGGCCTATCACCAAAGTGTCGATAAGGTTTACGACTACTTCCCGAGTTTGGTCGACAGCAATATCATCGCGGAGTATAACGCGTACCCCGTGGATATCACTTTCGACTATTTTTCCTCTTTAAGCGGAACGATTTATGCCACTTCGTTCGCCGATTCGGCGACTGGTTTTAATCTCTACGCTTAAAAGGGGAATCCCCAAAAAATATCATCCGCCGATATAAGAGGTAATAACAACTTCGATCGCGATCGCAATGAGGACGGCCCCACCGATAATCTCGGAGATTTCATATTTGCCTTTAAGGAGTTTGTTGATCCATTTGCCCGCGAAGACGCCAAATAAAGAAATCGCAAACGTCACGAGCATCACGATGCCAAAGCAAATGTAGATTTCGTAATCGCGGCCATCCCCAGGTTGAACGCCCAAGGTCGAGCGGATTGCTAAGCCAATCGCGAAAGCATCGATCGAATCCGCGACGCCTTGAAGCAAAACTTCGGGATAGGAAAATTTCTTCGGTTCCCGAGTCTCGGGTTTGACTAAGCCTTTGATGCCGTCGAAGAGCATTTTGCCACCGATGAGAACGAGAAGGCCAAAGGCAACCCAATGGTCCCACTCCTTAATGAAGTTATAGAAGGTCTCGCCCAGCCAGAACCCAATGAGGGGGAATAAGGCTTGCAAGAACGCGAAGACAAAGGCGATAAAGAAAGGCTTCTTCTTGCCGAGGTCTTGATAAACTAAACCATCCGTGACCGACAAAGCGAGGCAATCCATCGATAAGCCAACGCCGAGCAGGAGAGAAGAAACAATCCAATTCATAGTGACGGGGTTTAGTATAAGGGCTTAAATAAAGCTATGGCAAGAAAAAACGGCAAGGGTTTTGACCCGATGTACATCTTTCCGATCATCATCGGGCTCACCGCGGTTGCCGTTTTGGTCGTTCTATTGGTTCTCGCGTTTAATTAGTTCTTTTTCGTGACGGCGCTGAGTTTGATGATGTCGCCATAGAGGTCGGTCCGACGATCGCGGAAGGAGCCCCAATCCGAACGTTCTTGATCAATTAAGGGCAAATCGAAAGTGGCGAGGAGCAAGCCTTCATCTTCCCGCCCGAATTCTTTAACGATGCAACCATGCTGGTCGGCGATAAAAGAAGAGCCGAAGAACTTCATCGAACTGTCTTTGGCCTTTTCGATCCCGACACGGTTCGCGGCCAAAACCGGGAGGATATTCGCCGCGGCATGACCTTTCATCACGTTCTGCCAATGATCTTTGGAATCCTTAGGCAAGACCGGTTCCGATCCAATCGCCGTCGGATAGCAAATGAGCTCGGCGCCTTTTAACGCCAAGATTCGGGCGACTTCGGGGAACCATTGGTCCCAGCAAATCCCGATTCCGATTTTGCCAGCTTTGGTGTCGTAGACTTTAAACCCAGTATCACCCGGGCTGAAATAGAATTTCTCTTCATAGCATTCCCCGGTCGGGATATGGCTCTTGCGGTAAATGCCTAATAACGTGCCATCGGCATCAATCATCGCGAGGGAATTGAAGTACACGGGGCCGTCCTTTTCGAAAAACGAGATTGGAAGAACGATGTGATTGGCTTTGGCCATCGCCTCGAAATGGGCGAGAGTCCTTGAAGAGGCCGTCTCCTCAGCCAAGGCGAATTTGGAGTAATCCTCCACTTGGCAGAAGTAAAGATTCTCAAAGAGTTCTGGGAGCAAAAGGAGGCAAGCTCCTTCTTTCGCCGCTTCTTCGATAAAAGCATCGGCTTTTTCGATGTTCTTGTCGTAATTATCGCTCATTGAGAATTGAGCGAGCGCGTATTTCTTTTCCATGGTTATTTCGCCTCCGGGATCTGCATGGTGATGCAATGGATGTTACCCCCGCCTAATAAGATCTCCCGGGTGTTGATCTGGTAAACCTTTTTATGAGGGAATAAGGACTGAATCGCTTGATAAGCGGGCTGATCTTCTTTCACGCCAAAGCCGGGCATCACCACGAAGTCTTTGCCTTGGTAGAAGTTGATGTAGCTGGCAGCGAGTCTCGCCCCTTCGGGCCGGCTCTTCGCGCCATAACGGCCTTTTGAAATGCCCTTGCTCTCTTCTTTGCTCATATAGAGGGCCGGGCTCGGAACCAAAATCTTATGGATCTCAAAGGCGCGGCCTTTCGCATCGGTGGCTTTGGAAAGAACCGCATAGGTTTGCTGGCAATAATCGTACTGCGGGTCCTCGGGATCATCGCACCACGCCATCGCCAAAACCCCAGGACGAACGAAGGCCACCATGTTATCGATGTGCTCATCGGTTTCATCTTCATAGATGCCATGTGGCACCCAAATGAGCTTTTCGATCCCAAGGTAATCTTTGAGGGTCTCTTCGATCTCGGCCTTGCTAAAGGTCGGGTTGCGGCCGGGCGAAAGTAGGCAGGCTTCGGTCACGATGCAGGTCCCTTCGCCATCGACGGCGATCGAACCCCCTTCTAAGACGAAACCTGGAACATAGTAATCGATCATCTTGGTCCGCTTCGCAAAGACCGAGGCAAGGCGATCGTCGTCGCGATAGTTCTTATAGAGACCATCGTACTCGCCACCCCAGGCGTTGAAACGGAAGTCGACCGAACGCACGCTCTTGCCGTTATTCACGAAGAGAGCCATGTTGTCGCGGGCCCAGGAATCGTTATAGCGGATCGAGATCGGCTGGACATTCGGGATGTTCTCGTAATCTTTAATCACGCGATCATAGATGGAAGGGTGAATCCCCACGATGACTTTTTCATGCTGGGCAATCGCTAAAATCACCTCGCGGAAATTCGCGCGGGCTTTCGTCCCGTCTTCGCGCCAAGTGTCTTTGCGGAAAGGAAGCAGGACCACGGTCGCTTGATGCTTGTCCCCTTCAAAGGGCATCCGATAGCCATCGCCCGAGGGGGTGGTCTTCCGGTTCTCGTAATAGTCTTTCAGCCGTTTCATATAGACCGGGAACCGTTTCCAATTCGCGGTATCGACAATCTCGTAACCTTCAGGGTACGAACTTAAAATCGTGACCCCCGTGGTTTGATAATGCTTCACGCGAGCAATTAACTCGCTAGTCCAGACTTCGCCCGGGCAGATGAGCGGGATTCCTGGCGGATAGCACATGACTTGCTCTTTCGAAATCGCGCCATCGCATTGTTCAAGCGGCACCACTTTTCCCGGAGCATGGAAGGCGGCGCGCGGCCGGATCAGCATGAAGGGGAACGAGGCGTCAAAATGGTGAATCGGATAAGTCACATCCGGATGGTAATGCTCTTTCGAGATTTCTTTTAAGGCAGCGACCAAGCGATCAACGTGTTCTTTCTTCGTTCCGATCGCAAAGATGGCGAGGACCGCGTAGGTCTCGGCCAACTCGAACTGGATGTTGAACTGTTTTTTGATGAGGTAATAAAGGTCGAAACCATTGATATCGAGATGATCGAGGCCGATCACGAGCTTGCTGTTATCGTAGTCGTAGCAGCCATGGGCCAAGAAATGTTCTTTGCCTTCGACGACGAAGCCCGGGATTTTCGCGACTTCTTCGCGGGCGTATTTGGCCAAATCATAGGTTCTTTCTTGGGCGGCCTTTCCTTCGGTGGCCATATAGGAACGAGCCCCATCAATACTGGCAATCAAAATGTGCGAGGGCGAAGTGGTGTTGATGATATTAAGGCTCTTTTGGACGTCATAACGGGAGAACATCCCGGTGTGCATCAATAGAACCGAACTTTGGGTTAACGAACTGGCGGTCTTATGGAAGGAAACCGAAGACATATCGGCTCC
>MVZL01000008.1 GCA_002068375.1 Tenericutes bacterium ADurb.BinA155 | reverse complement strand
TCTGCTATTTCGGTTCGGCGGTTTGCTTCCTTGCATCAGCAGTCTTGTCTTTAGTCTCTTTTCTTACCCATAACTTTCATCGAAGCTTCGGCTTTAGCTTGGGCCTCATCCTTTTGCCGGCTCTTTTGGCTTACATCTTAACCGCCCTTTATCAAGGGGCCCAATATGGCTGGGACACCGGGATGGGTGGGCTCAGCATCACGAACGCGGTGATCTTAGGAGCCGTTCCGATGCTTTTGATTTCTCTAGGGTTAGGCTTTGGCGAGAAGTACCCGCTGGTTCGGGCCGTGCTTTTCTCGGTCGCTATCCTCTTTCTCACGGTCGCGGTTTCCGTATTGTTTTATCGGGTCTTTTTATACGACTATGGCGAACCTTATTCCGGGAAAGGCGGCCCGCTTCATTTTGTCTTCGCAATCCCGACGCTTCTCCTCAGCTATGGCGTGATTCTCCCCGCCCTCCCTTTCCTTTGGATTGAGACGGTTCGGGCCCTCAAAAAGACAAATTAAAAATTCGTCGTTTGATAATTGCCTGTTAACGTGGTCTTTTTTTGAGTGCACAAAATTAGTTTGTTTGGAATTTATCGCCCCGGGGATAATAGTGGGGGCGAGGAAAAAAGAAAAATGTTTAAAGACAATTTGAAAAAGCTTCGCCAAGACAAGGAAATGACCCAGGAGGATCTCGCCCACGCCTTATTCGTCACCCAGCAAGCCGTGAGCGTATGGGAAACGGGAAAAGGCTACCCTGACCTTCCGACTTTGCAGCAACTTTCCCGCCTCTTTGACACCAACGTCGATAGCCTTATTGGCGTCGAAGAGTACAACGCCGCGATGGAAGAAAAACGCATGCACGCCTCCCCGCTTTTGTGGATTGGGATCGTTTTCGCAGCCTTGCTGGCGCTTCTGAGTTCTACCGTCATGGCCTTATCGATGATCTACAACCTTCGAGAAGTGACCACCTGGATTGATATGGCTCTTCTCTTGATTTGCATCTTGGGCATCTTCCCTTTACTCATTTTGATTTATCGTAAAAGAGCCAATGGGCTCGCGATGGCGGGCTTGATCGTTTTCGCGGCCCTCACCGCCAGCTTCTTAGGCTTAGCGATCGCGGCCTTCATCGAAGTCGGGACCGGCGAGGCGACGGGCTGGGCTTGGCTTTGCGCCTTCCTCATCGCTGCGGTGGCCTTCGGTTTCTTCATCTTTTGGTATATCCGTTCCCACCGCAAATCGAAACCCGAGGCGGTTATTGCTCCCCGCAAACCGCTTGCGAATCCTTGGGCATGGATCGGATTAGTCTTCAGCATTATTTCCATCGTTCTTCTTTTCGTCCCATGGGGCTACTTTAAAACCTGGGCCGAAGTCGATGGTGTCATCCATTATTACGATAGTTACTATTCCCCTTGGCAGATTTACGAGATCCACGACGGTACCCGCTTTTTCCCGATCCTTCAAATCATCGTTTATTCGGCCTTGATCCTTGTCGTTCTGATTTCTTTCTTTAAAGGAATCCCGCCCAAAGTGACAAAGGCCTTGAACCTCACGATCGTGATTCTCTTAGGCTGCGCGATCCTTTTGTGCGGGATATCGCTAAGTTTCTTCTACCCGATTGGCCCCTGGCACTAAAATCTCCAAAAACGAAAGAGCCAGTTTCCTCGCGAAATCGGCTTTTTTTCGTGGGATATAACGCCTAATCGGTAAAAAGTTACCAATAACCCTTTACAGGCTTGGAATCATTAACTATAGTAATAGCGGTAAAAAAATACCGAAAGGAATTAAAGTGATGGAAGCCTTCTCAAAAAATCAATTGGAACGTTACCCTTTGTATCTGAAGTACTTCAAAGAACTAAAGGCAGCGGGAGAGGACAATGTCTCCTCACCGAAGATCGCCCAGAAGCTCGGCTATAGCGAGGAACAAGTCCGCAAGGACCTTCAAGCGATCTCGACTGAACCAGGTTTGCCTAAAAAGGGCCGGAACCTCCAAAACCTGATCGATGACCTTGAAACCTTCTTAGGTTACAAGGATGTGACCAGCGCCGTGATCGTCGGGGTCGGCCACCTTGGAGCCGCTCTAATGAACTTCCCCGCCTTTAAAGAAATGGGCCTGAAGATCTTGTGCGGCTTCGATAGCGATCCCGCTAAGCAAGGCAAACTCCCCAATGGCAAGGAAGTCTTCCCGATCGAGAAACTTCCAAACCTCCTGACGCGTCTTAATGCCCACATCGTCATCATCACCGTTCCTTCGAGCGCTGCCCAAGCGGTCGCCGATAAAGCGATTGCCTCGGGAGCTAAAGCCCTTTGGAACTTTGCGCCAATTCACCTCGAGACTCCGAGCGACATCGTGATTGAAAACGTGAATTTGGCTTCGTCGCTTGCCGTCTTATCCCATCGTTTGAATCAGCAAATCGCTGAGGAGGAAAAATAACATGTCTGAAACGAAAGTCCCGACTCCAGAAGAGCGGAAAGCCGCCGCGGAAGCGGAAGTGAATGCCTTGGTCGAAAAAGGCTTAAAAGCCCTCGACGAATTCGCCAACTACGACCAAGAGAAGATCGATTACATCGTCGCCAAAATGTCGGTCGCTGGCCTCGATCACCATGGTGACTTGGCCCGCAAGGCCATCGAAGAGACCAAACGGGGTGTCTTCGAAGATAAGGCCACGAAGAACCTCTTCGCTTGCGAGTATGTCGTGAACAACATGCGCCATACGAAGACGGTCGGCATCATTTCGGATGACCCGGTTTCCGGGATCACCGAAATCGCGGAGCCGGTCGGCGTCGTCGCCGGGATCACCCCGGTCACCAATCCGACTTCAACCGTCATCTTTAAATCCTTGATTTGCATCAAGACCCGGAATCCGATCATTTTCGCCTTCCACCCGAATGCCCAACAGAGTTCCAAAGCTGCCGCAATCGTGATGAAAGAAGCGGCTGAAGCGGCTGGGGCTCCGAAAGATTGCATTCAGTGGATTGAGAACCCTTCGATGGAAGCCACGACGGCCTTAATGCAGCATCCGGGCGTCGCCACGATTCTTGCCACCGGCGGCAACGCGATGGTGAAGGCCGCCTATAGCTGCGGCAAACCCGCGCTCGGGGTCGGGGCGGGCAATGTCCCGTGCTACATCAACGAAAGCTGCGACCAGGATCAGACCGTGAATGACGTCGTCCTTTCGAAAGCCTTCGATAACGGAATGATCTGCGCCTCTGAGTCCGCCGTCTTCATTGACGAGTCGATATACGAGTCGATCACCAAAAAGTTCGCGCGTTTCAAAGTTTACTTTGCCAACCAAGAAGAAAAGACCAAACTCGAGAAGTTCATGTTCGGGGTCACCAAAGGCGATAAGAACGTTGCCATGGCGAAACTCAATCCGGCCGTTGCCGGGATGTCGCCCCAATGGATCGCGAAGCAATCTGGCTTCAGCGTTCCCGATGATATTTCGATCATCGGAGTCAGCTGCGACTCCGTCGGGCCCGAAGAACCGATGTCCCGAGAAAAGCTCTCGCCGATTCTTGCTTTCTATAAGGTCAAAGGACCGGAAGAAGGCTTCGATAAATGCGAACAAATGCTCGAATTCGGTGGCTTAGGCCACTCGGCGGCAATCCACTGCAAAGAACAGGCGATGTCTGATGCCTTTGGCGATAAAGTCAAAGCCCTCCGGGTCATCTGGAATTCGCCTTCGACTTTCGGCGGCATTGGCAATGTCTATAACTCCTTCCTCCCTTCGCTCACCCTCGGCTGCGGCTCCTATGGCCACAACTCCGTCGGCGGCAACGTTTCGGCAATCAACTTGCTCAACATCAAAAAAGTCGGAAAAAGGAGAAATACCATGCAATGGTTCAAAGTTCCGCAAAAGATCTATTTCGAACGCAATTCGATCCAATACCTCCGTTCGTGCAAAGAGGTCGGCAAGGTCTTCATCGTAACCGATCGCAGCATGGTCGAGCTCGGCTTCCTCAATAAGATTGTCGATGAACTCAATCAACGCCGGACTCCGGTCACCTATCAGCTCTTCGCTGAGGTCGAACCCGATCCCGACATCGAGACCGTCCGCAAAGGCGTCGCGATCATGGAGCAGTTTAAGCCCGATACCATCATCGCTTTGGGCGGAGGCTCCAGCATGGACGCCGCCAAAGGCATGTGGATCTTCTATGAGCACCCCGAGGTCAATTTCGATGACCTGAAGCAGAAGTTCATGGATATCCGGAAACGGGCCTTCAAGTATCCGGAACTTGGACGGAAGAGCAAACTCATTTGCATCCCGACCACTTCGGGCACCGGAAGCGAAGTTTCGCCCTTTGCCGTCATCTCGGATAAAGCCCACAACAAAAAGTATCCTTTAACCGATTACTCTCTCACCCCGAGCATCGCGATCGTCGATCCGGAATTCACCACGAATCTCCCGGCCCGCTCGACCGCCGAAACCGGAATGGACGTCCTCACCCACGCGATCGAAGCTTATACCTCGGTCATGGCGAGCGACTTCACCGATGGCTTGGCCTTAGAAGCGATCAAACTCGTCTTTGCTTATCTCCCGCGGGCGGTCAAAGACGGCAAGCACGATCTTGTTGCTCGTGAAAAGATGCATAACGCCGCGACGATCGCCGGTATGGCCTTCGCTAACGCCTTCCTTGGCCTCGTCCATAGCTTGGCCCACAAAGTCGGCGCCGAATTCCACACCGTCCATGGTCGGACCTGCGCGATTTTGCTCCCGCATGTCATCCGCTATAACGGAACCACGCCGACCAAACTCGCCCTCTGGCCGAAATACGAAGAGTATCAATGCGATCAAAAGTATCTTGAGATCTGCCAGATGCTCGGTTTGAAAGCCAAGGACAAGTCCGAAGCGGCCGAAGTCTTAGCGAATGCGGTCACCGCCTTAGCCAAAGACGTTGGCATCGACATGAACTTCCAGTCGATCATCCCCGACGAGAAGGACTATATGTCGAAGCTCCAGGATATCGCCTACCTGGCCTATGAAGACCAGTGCACCCCGGCGAACCCGCGCTTACCCTTAGTCAGCGACATGGTTCAGATTCTTAAAGACGCTTATAAGGGGAACTAACGATGTTGGCCCTTTCCATTTGCGTCGGTTCATCCTGCCACCTCAAAGGGTCCTACGATGTCATCGAGCTCTTCCGCAAGGAAATCACCGCGCGGAAGCTCGAGGGCAAGATCGAACTGAAGGCCGCGTTCTGCTTAGGGAAATGCGGCTGCGATGGTGTTTCGATCAAAGTGGGGGACAAGATTGTGACCGGAGTCAATCCGACCACCTTCAAGGCGATCTTCGAACGCGAAGTTTTGCCCTTAGTTGCTTAATTCATTCGTTCTTGATTTAAAGGAGGTCTTCTTATGGCCAATGCTTTAACTAGCGTTACTTCCGATTGTCAGAGCTGTTACAAGTGCATTCGGAAATGCCCGACGAAATCGATCTCCTTTCATGACGGAAGAGCCGAGATCATCCCCGAAGAATGCGTTCTTTGCGGCGCCTGCTATCTGGCGTGTCCCCAACACTGCAAAGTGATCCGGGACGATTTACCCCTCGTCCAAAAGATCCTCGCGGAGAATCCGGTGGTTTACGCCTCGGTCGCCCCGAGCTTTTTGGCGGCTTTCCCCGGTTGCAGTTTCGCCAGTTTTCGTTCGGCCTTGCTCCAACTAGGCTTCCACGAAGTCGAAGAGACCGCGGTCGGCGCGACCATCGTGAAAAAACGCTACGACGAACTCTGCGACGATGGCAAGCATGACGTTATCATTTCGACCTGCTGCCACAGCATCAATCTTCTGATCGAAAAGCATTATCCCGCGGCCAGCAAATACCTCGCGGACGTTCTTTCGCCGATGCTCGCCCACGCCCAAGACATCAAACGGCGTCATCCCGAAGCGAAAGTCATCTTCTTCGGCCCCTGCATTTCCAAGAAAAACGAAGTCGAGATGTACCCGGGATACGATGAAGCCGCCCTCACTTTCTTGGAACTAGATCGCTGGTTGAAAGAAAAGGGAATCACCATTTCTTCCGATCCTCATCCGGAACCGGTCGCGGCCTCTTTGGCCCGGCTTTTCCCGATCGAAGGCGGGATCTTGGCGACCATGAAAAAAGATAACCCGGAATTCTCCTACTTGGCGATCGGGGGAATGGATGAAGCCATTTTGGCGATTGAGGATATCCTCTCGGGCAAAGTCCATCATGCCTTCATTGAGATGTCGAGCTGTTCCAATAGCTGCATCAATGGGCCGGCGATGCCGGAAGAAGGGCGGGCCCTCGTCTCCTCGATCCTTGCGATCAAACGAGCGGCCGGACCGAAAGATTTCCTCGTTTCGTCCTATGATGATGCCGCGACGAAGAAGGCATTCTACGCCTTCAGAAATGATCGGATTGTCCCTAGCGAATCCGCGATCAAAGAAGTTTTGGCGAAAATCGGGAAAACCCGCCCAGAAGACGAGCTGAATTGCTCCTCTTGCGGCTACCCGACCTGCCGCGATAAAGCGATCGCGGTCCTCCAGGGGAAAGCCAACCTTGAAATGTGCTTGCCTTTCTTAATGGGGAAGGCCAAGTCCTTCTCGAATTCGATCGTGGCTAACGCGAGCGACCCGATCGTGGTCCTCGATGAATCCTTAAAGATCCAACTCGCCAACCCGGCCCTTCTTTCCTTAGTGGGCATCCTCGGGGAGAAAGATCTGATCGGGAAGCCAGTCTCTTCCCTGATGGACGAGACCCTTTTCGCCTTGGCTTTAGGGGGCGAAAACACCCTCAATAAGAAGATTTATTGGGCCGATTACGGCCGTTACCTCCAAGCGACGATCAGCTATGATAAGCAATTCCATATTTTGATCGGCATTTTCCGGGATATCACCCTCAAAGAGACCGAACGGGCCAAAGAAAAAGCGGTGGCGGAGGAGTCGGCGAAGATCACGAGCGAAGTCATCGAAAAGAACATGCGGACCGTCCAAGAGATCGCCCAGCTTTTAGGCGAATCGACCGCCGAGACGAAAGTCGCCCTCAACAAACTGAAAGACGCGATCAAGAAGGATAGCGGCGATGACGAGTGAAATTCAAAGCGAAATCGAAGTCGGAGCCATCTCGCTGAATCATGTCGGCGAAGAGCTCTGCGGCGATAATGTGGTCAGCCATAAAAGCGAGGATGGGACCCTCACCCTCGTTTTGGCCGATGGCTTAGGATCTGGGGTGACCGCGAATATCCTTTCGACCCTCACCTCGACGATGCTGCTCCAGATGATGGAAGGCGGGATCGGAATCGAAGAAGCGGTGGATGCCTTAGCCAAAACGCTCCCGATTTCGCTTCATCGGGGCAATTTGGCCTACAGCACTTTCACGATCGTCCAGGTGAAAGCGGATTTCTCGTTCGTCCTTTTCAATTACGATAATCCGGAACCGGTCTATCTCCAGCAAGGGCAAAACGTCGAACTGCTTTATCAGCAACTCGAAATCGGCGGGAAGAAAATCACCCGGGCCGAGGGAAAACTAGGGCTGCACGATGTGATTCTCCTCTTTAGCGATGGGGCGGTCTACGCCGGAGTGGGGGAGACTTTGAATTTTGGATGGACCCGCAAGGAGATCGTCGGCTACATGGAAGGGCTCTATCAGCCCGAGATCACAAGCCAAAACTTGGCCTCGTGCCTAATCGATCATTGCGATATTCTCTACAATCACCGCGAAGGCGATGACACCAGCGCGGTCGCGATCCGCCGCCGCGAACGGAAGAACGTGAATTTGCTGGTCGGGCCGGCCTCGAAAAAAGAAGACGATCCGAAGATGATGTCGTTGTTCTTCCATAAGGAAGGCCTCCATATCGTCTGTGGGGGCACGACCGCCTCCGTCGCGGCCCGTTACCTTCATGAATCGGTCGATCAATCCCTCGATTACGTCGATAAGAAAATCCCCCCGATCAGTCACTTAAAAGGGGTCGATCTCGTCACCGAAGGCGTCATTACGCTGAACCGGGTGGTCGAACTCGCGAAGGATTACCTCGATAAGGATAAGGAATACTTCAATTGGTGCTTCCGTCAAGATGGGGCCTCCTTATTGGCTAAAGCCCTCTTCCAAGAAGCGACCGATATCAGCTTCTACGTCGGCTGCGCGGTGAACCCGGCCCATCAAGATCCGAGCTTAGGGATCTCGATTGCCCTCAAGATGCAACTCGTTGAAGAACTCACGAAATATCTGAAACGGATGGATAAACACATCCATGTTTGTTACTTTTAAAGGAGGCAGCCCCATGATCAAGTTCGATACCCAAGTCCAAGAGCTCAAGTACCGGGTCCTCAAAGAGGTCGCGAAAAGTTATCTCCGCGGGTCCTTGATGGAAGATCTTTATAAAATTCCCGAAATCATTTCTCCGGGGCCGAAACCCACGATGCGTTGCTGCGTCTATAAAGAACGGGCGATCGTGCAGGAACGGGTGAAACTCGCCTTAGGGGGCGATAAAAGTAACCCCAACATCCTCGAAGTGATCGAACCGGCTTGCGACCAATGCCCGATCGGCGGGATGGAAGTCACCGATGCTTGCCGGGGATGTTTGGCCCATCGCTGCCAAGGGGCTTGCCACATGAAGGCGATCTCTTTCGATAGCCATCTTCGGGCCCAAATCGATAAATCGAAGTGCGTGAACTGCGGTCTCTGCGCGAAGGCCTGCCCTTTCGGCGCGATCACGAAGCATCAGCGGCCCTGCGAGGCCGCTTGCAAAGCCGGAGCGATCAGCAAACGCGAAGACGGAATCGCCTCGATCAAAGAAGAGAAGTGCACCCGCTGCGGGGCCTGCTCCTACGCGTGCCCCTTCGGCGCGATCATGGATAAAAGCTACATTATTCCCTGCCTGCAACTCGCTGAGGAGAACCGCAAAGGAACCTGCCATGCCTACATGGTGGTCGCCCCTTCGGTCTCAAGCCAATTCCATTATGCCAAGCTCGGCCAAGTTGTTTCTGGAATCAAGAAATTAGGTTTCCACGAAGTGGTGGAAGCGGCCTTAGGAGCCGACCTCGTCAGTTACCACGAAGCGGCGGAACTCGCGGATAAAAAACTTTTGACCAGCTCGTGCTGCCCCGCGTTCGTCCTCTATATCAAACAAGCGTTCCCTGAATTGAAAGACAAGATCTCGTCGAACCTTTCACCGATGGCGGCCATTGCGGCCTACATCAAGAAAACCGATCCGATGGCGAAGATCTGCTTCGTCGGACCTTGCATCGCCAAGAAGACGGAGATGACCCTAGAAAAGAGCAAACCCTTCGTCGACTGCGTCATCACTTTCGAAGAGCTTCAAGCCTTATTCGATGCCGAGGAGATCGATTTAGCGAGCTTGGAGGAATCCCCGCTCGATAACGCTTCTTATTACGGCCGGATTTTTGCGCGGAGCCACGGCTTAGCCGATGCGGTGAGCGAGGCCTTAAAGGAAGAAGATTTGGATTTCCCCCTAAAGGCCCAAGCCGTCTCGGGGCTTGAGAACTGCAAGAGCGCGCTCAACGCTTTGAAGAACGGGACTGCCGATTTCAATTTCCTCGAGGGGATGGCTTGCCCGGGAGGCTGCATTGGGGGACCTTGCTGCCTTACCCACGAATTCCGCGACGCCGCCGATGTCGATAAATATGGCCACGAATCGAAGGAAAAGACAATCACCAGCGCGGTCACCGGCATCTTAGCGGTCGAAGAAATGAAGTAAACGCCTTGATAGGTTTTGTCCCTGGCTTTAAACTTTCATCGGTTTTTTAAATAAAAAACCAATAAAGGAGTTCCTTTAGGCATTAATAAGGTATGAGAAAGAAACCTCTCTTATTTTGTTTGAGCTTCTTGGGCCTAAGTCTCACCTTAGCTTCGTGCACCAATCCTTTTGATTTTGGAAGTCAAAATAACGATGGGACCAGCGCGAACGCCACTTCGGTGAATCCCAATACTTCGAATGGCACGGCGGCCTCAAGCGGAACGGCCGCAACCGGAACTAGCGCCACGGCGAATACCGGGACGACTTCCGTGGCGACCTCGACCGGCACCGTTAACCCGATCACTGGGGAAGTCCCGGCGACGGTGAATGACGATAATTACAATGCCTTATGGACTTATGGGAGCGATATCAAGCTCAGCCTTAAATTTACCAATACTTCCCTCTATTATCTCAGTCACTACACCGGACCCGAATCGGGGATTTCGACGACCCCGTATACCAAGTATTACGATTTTTATTTCCCAGCCGATCTCACCCTCACCCTGAACGGAACGGACTATGTCTTAAAGGATGTCGGGGTCCGGGAAAAGGGTAATAACACCCGGACGAACTTTTGCGACTCGAGCGGCAACATCTCCTCTTCGACCCATACTTCCCATCTGAAGGTTTGCTTCGATGCCACCTTCGAAACCGAATCCGCTTCAGCCAACAGCAACTTAAAATCCTTTTTTACGAAATATTCTTATTCCACCAGCGTTTCTGAGCGAAAAGACCGGACCTTATTTGGCTTAGGCAAACTCGATCTCAAGTATTTCGAGCGCAATAGCGACCTCGACCTTTCGAGCGGCCTCCGTTACGAGGGAGTCGGCTGCTATGGCCAAGAGATTTATTGCTACGATGCCTTCCGGAAAGAAGGCATAATCGCTCCGCACGCCAATAGCGCCTCGCTCACCCTTTCGACCGATGCCGATACGGTGACCACCAATTACGAGATTATCGAGACGATCGATAAGAAGATGCTCAAACGTTATTACAGCAGAGACGATAGCCAAGGCGATTTGTATAAATGCACTTGGTCTCGGACCGCCGGCATGACTTCCGCTTCCTTCGCGAGCAGTAGCATTTCGAGTCCCGGCACCGGCGACATCGGCATCGAAGATAACGTGAAGGGATATCATCCGACTTACGATCTTAAAACCAACGATTCGGCCGGCGCTTCCAGCGATTTCTCGAAGATGAGTAGTTTGATCACCTTGGTCAATAATGCCGCGAATGGCAAGGTGAGCCAGTCCAGCCTTGAAGCGGGATTGGACGTCGATCAATTCCTGAAATTCTCCGCGGTGTCCGCTTGCTTAGGCAACTACGATGATTATCGCTATTCCTATAACAACTATTACCTCTATTTCGTCCCTTCGACGGGGAAGGCGATCTATATTCCCTATGACTACGATTGGTCGCTTGGCTCGGAATCGAGCTCGGCCAATATGGCAACCCGGGGCGCCTATGACGAGACGAGCTGCCAAGGGAGCGGCACCAACGCCAATCCGATTTTTAAAGCCACGATCTTCAAAAACAGCGGATCGACTTCCTATTCGAAATCCGGCTATCAGAAGAGCTATTCGTCCTATATCAGCCAAGCCTTAAGCGATGGAATTCTCACCAGTTCCAACTACCAGAGTTTGGTCGGCTCCTTGAAGAACGTCGACCATCCGGAATACTCCACGGTTTCTTCCTATATGTCGAGCAAGACTTCGATTCTAAAAAGCACGATCTGAACCTTGAACGTATTCTTCGGCGATTCGCCCCATTATTTCTCGGGGTTTCCTTCAAAGGAAAAGGCCGAGAAAACCTTAATGTTTTCCTAAACTTCACCAGCGGAAGAAAAATAGTTATCTTTGCTAAAGCAAAAAGACGATAATCAAGTCGTGAAAAAACAACGTTACACCTTCTTACTTTCGAGCGTCGCTTTATTGGCCTCTTGCTCCTTCTCGCTTTCTTCTACGACCAGCAATAGCGCAAGTTCTCTTTCGACGTCTTCCGGGACCCTTTCTTCTTCAACGAGCGACACCTCTTATCCGAGCCTCAGTTCGAATAGCCAGCCTAGCGATGCCGCCCTCCAAAATAGCGAAGAATATTTGGCCTTTTGGTCGCCGAGCAGCGATCTTCAGATGTCCTTAACGATGACGACCCAAGCGATGGCCGATCTTTCAAAGTATCAAAGCGACCATGACGTTTCCAAATACTTCGACGTTTATTTCCCCGCGACCTTCCACCTTTCTTTGAATGGTACGGCTTACGATTTCGAGGATGTCGGCGTTCGGATGAAAGGTAATACTTCCCGACGGACTTTCTGCGATTCGACCGGTGCGATCTCGAATGCGGTCCATTTCAAGGTCTCCTTCAAGGCGACTTTCGATGGGGTCGAATACGATCTCAATAACGAGATGAAGCTTTATAAGCACGATTGGAGCGCCGACGCGGCGGGCTTAGCCGCCCGAAAGAAGCGGACCTTATTTGGGATGGAAAAGATCGATCTGAAGTACGTGCCGCGGAATCTCAATGAAAAGCCCGGTTGCGTGGCTCAAGAAATTTATTGCTACAACGCTTTCAGCTCGGAAGGCCTATTGGCCCCAAGAGCGAACTTAGCGAAAGTCACTTTAAAGAACGATGCCGCCACTAAGGCTTATACCTATGAAGTGGTGGAACCGATCGACAAAGTCTTCTTGAAGCGTCACTTCACCAAGGCCGAGAGCAAAGGCGATCTTTATAAGTGTGTCTATGGGAAAAAAGGAACGGCCGATTTGAACCTCGATGATGCGGTGAGCGATTCGAAGGGTAGCGACAATTATCAAAATGGCACCCGGATTGCTGATGGAAAAATCGGGGTCGAAGATAACATCAAAGGTTACCATCCTTCCTACGATTTAGGAACCAACGATGATGCCGGGAATTCCGGGACTTTCTCGACCTTGGTGAACTATATCAATATCGTCCATGATTGCGTCTATAATGGCGCGGCCGCTTCCCGGCTTGAAGGCGCGCTCGACATCGATGAATTCCTTCATTTCTCTGCGGTGTCGTGGCTGCTCGGGAACTTCGATTCGGAACGCTATAACGCGAATAACTATTATCTCTATTTCCGGCCGAGCGATGGCAAAGCGATCTATATCCCCTATGACTGGGATTGGTCCTTAGGGATGGATATGACCCACAAAATGGTCAACCTCAGCGCCTTCGATGAGTCGACCTTGGGGAGCCCGGTCGTCGCGATCTATTACGCCACCTTCTTTAAGTCCCAGATCCTCAGCTATTCCAAAGTCGCCTACCAAAAGAGTTACCTTGGCTATCTGAAATCGGGAATTGCGAATGGCGTTTTGAAGTATGAAAATTACACCGCGCTCAATAGCAGCTTTAAGTATGCGACTGGCCAAGAACTTGCGACCGTCAAGAGCTATATGAGCACCCGCATCAGCGTTCTCAATAAAGAGTTTTAATCAAACGAAAAGAGGGACTTTTATGGCAGACACATCGAATCAGCATCAAATGGGGATCGGCCCGCTTCTTGATGAAAATGGTCAATTAAGCGAACCCGGGTATGCGTTTTCGCTCGTGAAACGTTATGACCGGAGCAAGATCAAAGCCAAGAAAAGCCGGATCAAAGAATGGGACTATTATTACGTTTCGAATGATGATTATGGCTGCGCGGTCACCGTCGCGGACAACGGCTACATGTCTTTGGTGTCCGCCACGATTTTAGACTTTGGCGAAAAGCCGTTTGATGTCACCAAGTCCGTCATGGGCTTTTTCCCTTTAGGCAAACTTCATCTCCCTTCGGATTCCCGGATGGGCGATATCGAGTACCGAGATGGCAAAGGGACCGAGATGCGTTTCTTCCACGATGGAAAAAGACGGCACCTCATCTGCGCGATGCCCGACTTTGGGGCGAAAGGACAGTGGTTCCATTGCGATCTCCTCTTAGAGGAGACCAATGGCAAGTCGATGGTCATCGCGACTCCCTTTGCGAAAAAACATCATTTCTATTACAACCAGAAGATCAACAACCAGCGGGCGAGCGGATACGCGAAGCTCGGCGATAAGATGTATGACTTCAACAAGAACTCGTTCGGGGTCCTCGATTGGGGCCGGGGCGTTTGGACTTATCGGAATACTTGGTACTGGTGCAGCGTCAACAGCCAGCTTAAGGACGGCACCCCGATCGGCTGGAACCTCGGATATGGCTTTGGCGATACTTCTGCCGCGAGCGAAAACATGCTGTTCATCGGCAAAGACGCCTATAAACTAGACGATGTCCGAATGGATATTCCGCTGGGGCCTCATAGCAAAGATGATTTTATGAAGCCCTGGAAATTCCGCTCGGCCACCGGCAACATCGCGATGACCTTTACCCCGAAATATGACCGACATTATGATGGCAATTTCCTGATCCTACGGAGCAACCAAAATCAGGTGTTTGGTACCTTCAGCGGTTACTTCTTAATCGAAGGAAAGCAAATCGCCTTCGAAGATTTGCCGGGTTTCGCCGAAAAGGTTTTCAATAAATGGTGAGTCAACCTAAAGGCGGCAGTTGCCGCCTTTTTTATTAATCCACTAGGGTTTGGATAGGTTTACAGCGCTCGTTCCAAAGACTAAAATAGGGTCAACGCATTCCTAAAGGGGAACCCTATGGACCAAAATAATGCCGGTAAGAGCAAACGTGGTTTTCACTTCTTTGATTACTATAGCGGGGACAAGATTCCGCCTTTAACAAAATGGATCTATTCGATCGCCTCGATCTTCCGCGACGCCAGCTACGCCCTCGTCTCGGCCTTCATGTTGAATTACATGATGTATTCGGGCGTTCTTTCGAGCGATAAAAGCGAATACGGCGCCCAAATCGCCGTCATCAATATCATCTTGATCATCTGTCTCATTTGGGATGGCTTAAACGACCCGATCATGGGCTTTATCGTTGAGCGGGTTCATTTCAAGCTTGGCAAATATCGGCCGTGGATTTTGATCGGCGGCATCGGGAATACCATCGTCATTCTTTGCCTCTTCCTAATTCGTCCTAGCGGCTGGGCTTATGTCGTTTGCTGGGCGATCTTCTATTTCCTTTGGGACTTGGTCTTCACGATCAATGATATCGCCTACTGGGCGATGCTGCCTTCTCTTACGTCCGATGAGAAAGCACGGGCCAATATCACGACCGTCATGTCGATCTTCATTTCGATCGGAACCTTTGGCATGTACGCCGCTTGCTCGTTACTTCCTTCGACGGTCGGCTACCAAATCTTCTACAGCGCCATCGCGATTCTTTCCGCGACGTTATTCTTGATTTCTCAGCTCGCGATCTTCTTCCTTTGCAAGGAACACGTCCGCGATCCGAAGCAGGAAGCGATCTCCGAAAAGAGCAAATTCAAAGACATGTTCACCTTGATTAAAAAGAACAAGCCGCTCCGTTATTCGGTCTTAGCGATTCTCCTTTATTACACCGGTTCGACGATTCTTGTCGGTTTCGGTATTAACTATTTCTATATGGCCTATGGCTTTGGCGGTTCCTTCTACGATGCGAGCGGAAATTTCGTGACGGCGATGGGCGGTGGTGGCATTCAGACCATCGTGACCGTCATGTATGTCTTTGGCACCTTGATTGCTCAGTTCCTGTTCCCATTGATCAAAAAGAAATTCAGCCTCCAAAAGATCATGACGTGGAGCATGATCATCACGGTTGTGGGTTACGTGATGTTCTTCTTGGTGGGGTTCCCCTTATTCGGAAACCATCCGTTCGCATGGAACGATTCCATTAGCGCCGAACATGGCTTCGTAACCATCGGGGACTGCTTGGGCGGGAGAATGTTCCTTCTTTATATCCCAGCGGTAATCTTCTTCGCGGCGGAAGGCGTGATGGACTTGGTCATCTTACTCATGATGCAGAACAGCATCGAATATAACGAATACACCTTCGGGGAACGGAAGGAATCGGTCGCATTCTCGTGGCGGCCTCTCACCGCGAAATTCGCTTCCGCCATCCAAAAAGGCTTGGTTTATCTCACCCTCTTCATTTCGCTGATCTTCCCCGTCACCTCTGCGATTTCCGGCTATCAGAATGATTTGGCCGCGGTCCAAAACGCGAACCGGGATAACCTCAATGGCACCGAGGTCCGCGAGGCGTTAACGGAAGCGACGGCCAACATCAATAAAGCCCTTGCCGGCTTAGAGCCTTGGCAAGTCGTTGTGATCGGAATCGGCATGGTCGGTTCCGCCCTCATCTGCGTGATCGGGGCTTGGGCTCTCGTTCACTTTGGTTACAAACTTGACGAGAAAGAATACGATCGGATTTGCGGCGAGCTAAAGAAACGGCACGAAGCCGACATTAAAGAAGTCGCGGCGAAAGAAGCGGCGGCTAAGGCGAACTAGATTCTTCAAAAAGCAAAGAAGCATCCCCGCGGGTGCTTCTTTTTTACTCAGCAGTGATTTCGAGGGTTCCGGCGGCAGCGACGTCCGTGCCTTTAAAAGCAACGTGGACGGTCTTTCCGCTCAGCTTCAACGCGTTCTTATATCCCGAGTCGGTGATCGCTTGTTCGAAGTCGATTGCGATTTGGCCATACTCGGCCGAAGTCTTGTTGTTATTGAAGCTAACCCAATTGCTCCCATCGAAAGACTGATTGATCAGATCGTAGAAAAGGGACTTCAGATTCCCCGAGGCTTCGAAGCCACCATAATAGACCTTTGAGGTGGCTAAAGTGATCTTATACTCTTCGCTGTTCTTCACTTGGGCCGTGTCGAAAATGATCGAAGTCTCATAACCGTTCATATTCACCCCGACGATGAGATAAAGGTGGTCATCGACGATCTCGGAATAGAAATCATCGACCGCGATGTAATTGACCTTGTAGCCATTTTTTGCATCGTTCTCGCGGGAAAGAATATAGGAATAGCCATAGATTTTCGTCGTGATGAGATAGGCGGTGATTTCCTCTTCCGATAGAGAAGAAATCGTGGGGCTGCTAAAACCAGAGCTTCCGGCCGCCTTTACATCGGCTTCGACCAAGGAGGGGATGGTGGGGACGTTATAATTCGGCGCGCCGGCATAGGTTTTGATGTCGGTGATGCCGATGGATGAGAAATCGAAGGAGGACTGATTGAGGAAACTTTGGGCGTCGGATCCGCAATGCTGATACCCCCGAACCAAATAATCGAAGGTGAATTCCTCCGCGTCTTCGCTGAGGGGAATCTTTTGGTCATCCATCAAAATTTTGAGCTGATCGCGGTAAACCCCGAGATCGAAAGGGACTTTCCGATCGCTCGGGCAGTACGTTTCGTTCCGATGAACCTTCGTGAGGTCAACGCCGACCGCGACTTGCTTATCTTGGTAAAAATTGAAATCGAGCAAACCGTCTTTAAGAAAATCATCGAGGACGGTGAAATAGATATTCTGGTCGCTGCCGCCGTTCGCCATCTTGGCCTTCAGGTCGGCGATCATGTCGCTCTTTTTATAGGTGATGGTTTTTTCCGCTAAGGCGACGCTCATGTGGAGACCGGCGCTCGAAAAGGCATCGGTGAGGGTGGCATCGTTGATAAAATTCCCGGCGATCCCTAAGGCGATCGAATCCATTCCGTCGATTCGGCCCAGTCTAACGTTGGTGATTTGAAACTGGAAAGCGCCTTCTTCGGGAGTAGCGGGGTCCCCGATCTCCTTCAGTTTGCATGTGAGATCAAGCCGGCTTTCGAAAAGCGGGACTTTGAGATCCAAATAAAAGTGATAGGAATCCGCCTGGATGCTGAGAGTGAATTTCTTCAGATACTTCTGGGCTTCGCTCCCGAGGCTCTTGCTCGCGGTATAAAGCAGCTGATTTAAGGTGTCTTCCGAGAGGTTATAGGAAATCTTACTCTCGGCGAGGCAGGGATCGAAGGCGTCGACCGCTTCGTTAGCGAAAAGCTGAGCGTTGTCGGCCTGATCGTCCCCTTGGAAAGAGGCGGTGGTGTTATCGTAGAAACAGCCATAAAGAACCGCGATCGGGATTCCGATGACGCCGGTGATGATCCCGAGGGTAATCCAAAGTCCTTTGAGTTTGGCCATGTTTTTTCCTCATTCTAAGCGTAAAAGAAAAGTGGGACGATGTCTCTAAAAATATGCAACTGTTATGAAAATCAGGGTCTTAGTCGACATTAAAAGGAATGACGAGAGTGCCGCTTTCGCCGGTGATCTTTAAAGAGGCTTCGCTCTTTTTCGAAACCGGGAGGCTTCGAACGTAGAAAGAGATATCGCCGCCTTCAAGGCTCACGAGGCTTGGGCCCAATAAAGCGATCGGGCCGCTGACTTCGACCGAAATCGGGTCGAAAGCGTAGGCCATCTGGGTGTTGTATTGGTCTAACTTCTTCAGACTCACCCGAGCGACATCATAGACTTCGTCGTTCTGAAGATGATTCTTTGAAGCGCTTGCCTGGTAATGGAACGTGGTTGAAGGGCCTAGGCTCTTCAGAGCGACTTGTTTCCCGTTTTTATAGCCTTTAAAAGTCCAAACGGCGGCTTTTTCGCCCCAGTTCGAGATGTACTTGCTATAGATCCGGGTGAGGTCATCGAAACTCAGGTGGTATTTGGCTAAGCGGGTTGCGAGATAAAGCTTCGAGGATAAGCCAAGGCGGGCCGAACCGTGCTGGGCCGCTTCATTGATGACTTTGCTGATCCCGGCATAATCTCTTTTTTGGATTTCCGGCTCATCGAAGGTCTCCCCGATGAAATCATCGACCAAGATCGGGGCGTGATGAAGATGGGGGAAGTTCTTTTGATCCGGGAAGAATTTTTTGATGAAACGATCGTTGCGGTAGAGTTCCACGTAATCGCAATCGGTGAAGACGTAGGCTGCCCGCATCAAACATTCGTTGGAATCGCCGACCGCGAAAGTGGTTCCGACTTCAAAGACGTTTTCTTGGGTTTGGGATTGATAAAGGTAAGCAGCGATTTTGCGGTTGCGGAAGATATCAGCGACCCCGTGATAGCAAATATGGTCGCCCGAACCGAAATCTTGGTGGGTATTGTAGTCGAAAGCGCACCAGCCGATCGCCCCGGAAAGTTCGGGGTAAGCGTACGCGTCATCAAGGACCCGGGCGTGCCGTAAAGCGTGCTTGACCCGGCGATCGATCGGATCCCAGGGTTTCGTTGGGTACATGTGACCGTTGAATTCACTCACGATCATCGGCTTGCCTTTCGCCCCTTTCCAGGTCTTCGGATCGTCGAGGCCATGGCTGAGGCCGTTGCAGCTGAAATCGTTATAGGCATAAACATCTTCGAGGCATTCCGAAGTCTTGAAGTTCCGGACGCCCGCCGTTTGGCGGAAAGGGTCAAGCCGATGAGCGG
>MVZL01000007.1 GCA_002068375.1 Tenericutes bacterium ADurb.BinA155 | reverse complement strand
GAGCAAGGTTTCGGCGATAAGCTTCACCTCATCCTTATGCTCAGTGATGACCTTGCGCGCTTGCTCATGGGCTTCATCGATGATTTGACGGACCGCCTTATCGATTTCAAAGGCAATCTGAGTCGAGAAGTTCCGTTGAGTATTCGCGTAGTCACGGCCAAGGAAGACCGAACCGGTGTCTTTCTCGTATTGGATCGGGCCAAGATCGGACATACCGAACTCGGTGACCATGAGACGAGCGAGCCGGGTCGCTTCTTCAATATCGTTCTGTGCTCCGGTCGAGACATCATCGAAGAAGATTTCTTCGGAGGTGCGTCCGCCTAAGAGTCCAGTGATTTGAGCAATCAGTTCACGTTTGGTGAGCAAGAAGCGGTCATCTTCAGGGGTCATGAGGACATGGCCACCAGTGCGTCCGCGCGGAATGATCGTGATCTTTTGGACCTTTTCGCTATAAGGCAAATTGAGTCCGATGATCGCGTGGCCGGCCTCGTGGTAAGCCACCTCACGCCGCTCTTGAGCGTTCATGCCTTTTCCGGATTTCGCCGGGCCGGCAATCCGCCGATCGATCGCTTCATCGATATCGGCTAAATCGACTTGGTCTTTGTTCTCACGAACCGCAAGAATCGCGGCTTCGTTAAGGATGTTTTCAATATCGGCGCCCGAGAAGCCAACAGTCCGACGAGCTAAGGCGTCCCAAGAGACGCTCGGATCGATCTTCTTGTTACGAGCATGGACCTTGAAAATCGCTTCACGTCCCGCCCGATCCGGAAGATTCACCGTAATGGTGCGGTCGAAACGACCAGCCCGGAGTAAGGCCGGATCGAGGACGTCGTCACGGTTGGTGGCGGCAATCACGAGAATACCGGTATTGGCTTCGAAGCCATCCATTTCAACGAGCAACTGGTTCAACGTTTGTTCGCGTTCATCGTTGCCTCCGCCTAAGCCGGCACCACGTTGACGGCCGACCGCGTCGATTTCATCGATGAAGATTAAGCACGGAGCGGTTTGCTTCGCGCGCTTAAAGAGGTCACGCACACGACCAGCGCCAACGCCGACGAACATTTCGACGAAGTCAGAGCCAGAGATGCTGTAGAACGGAACTTTCGCTTCGCCTGCCACCGCTTTCGCGAGCAAGGTTTTACCAGTGCCCGGAGGTCCGATGAGGAGAACGCCTTTAGGTAAACGCGCACCGAACTTGGAGTATTTCTTCGGATCTTTTAAGTATTCGACGAGTTCAACCATTTCAGCTTTTTCTTCATCGCAACCCGCGACATCGGAAAAGCGGACTTTCGAAGCATCTTCGCGCCGGGCCGGGGACTTATTGAAGTCCATCGCTTGGCGGTTGGCGCCATTAACGGAGCCATTAAGACGAACGAAGAAGACGATACCGAGGATCGTGACGACGCCGATCATGATGAGGGTCGGGCCCCAAGTGTCCCACCAGCTGACCTGGAAGGCATCGGTGACTTTGACGTAATATTCGCCTTGGCTAGTGGCCGGTTGGCCTGCTTTGGCGGTATTGATGACCGAATTGAAAACGTAAGCGTAAGAAGCGTGGGTGAACGTCACCACTTGCTTAGAAGAGTTGGTATACGTGGCTTCGAAATCGGCGTTCCACTTATCCTCTTCGATTAAGACGGAATAGGAATGCTGGGCGTTATCTTTATCGAAATAAGTTCCGGTCACGGTCACGGCCTTATAGCCTTGAGAAACCGTCGCGTTCTTAAGCGTGTGAGCGCCATCGGCTTGGACAACCCAACTCGAGGTCGTCGTGTCATAAGCGCCAATATAAGCATCGAGATTGCTCTCGCTCCAAACGTTGGTGGTCCCCATCGTCTGCGAAACGATGAGCCACACGAATAAGGCCACAGTGATGGCCATTAAGATGTAGGGCAGGATGTAGGTGAGTACATTGCGTTTAGGTTGCTGTCCGTCGTTCATGGGTTGCTCCTTTTTATTTAGTGGCAATAGATTAAGCCTTTAGCTTAAGGTTTTGTTGGAATGTGCAATGGCACAATACACCCGAAAGCCAAAAAACAAAAACAATTGTTTTACTTGTTACCGTCTTCCTTGATCTTCAAAACGAATTTCGAACCTTGGCCGTCCCGCTCAAGACGATGGAAGCGTGGAATGTAAACAATGTGGCCGTCTTTGTTTAAGAAAATCGGCCAAACACAGCGGACCGCGGTCGGCATTTGCCAATCGATATAGAGGCGGCGGACCGTCTGAAGATAGCCATGGACAATATACATATCGCCCGGTAAGGCCGTCCGGATCGTGAGCGGATAATCTTCGGCTTTGATGCCGCGATCTTCCGCGCCTTGGCTGAAGTCGAGACTGAATTGCGGCGTGTCAAGTTTGCCCGGCTTCTCCAGCGTGTAGGAGAAAGGAAGCTCATCGATGTTGGTCCCAATCGTGAGAACGTCGTATTCCTTGATGAGATAAACATTCTTAGCGAGCCGCATCGACATATTGGGCTGCGGGGCAAGGGACATCTTCCGAATGTCGCTAATCTGATCCGAAGTCAAATTCACATGCACGGGGGCCTTGGAAACGTATTTGATCAAAGTCTCGGCGAATTCATTCTCGCTGAGGGCAATCAGTTCCCGAATGTTGAGTTCTTCTCCGAGGTCAATCGTCTTCGAGAGGCCTTTCATGAAGAGATCCTGTTCCGAATTCTCGGCCCGCATCTCATCGAGGATGTTCGCCCGATCAATCTCGGTCATCGCATCGATTTTGTTGCGGATCGAATCGCGGACGAGTTTGGCTTCGATGTCGCTTGCGGAGGTGGAATAAGGGACATGATTATCTTTCGCGTATTGGAGCAAATCTTCTTTGGAGAAAGAAAGCAAAGGACGAACGACGATCAAACCATCGACCGTGCTGATTTCGTTCCAGCCATATTGGACGTTCTTGCCTTTCTTCTGCTTTTTCTCAAGCAAATAAGTCTCGATCAAATCGTCTTGTTGGTGGGCGAGGAACAAAGCCGCGGCATTGAATTTTTGATAAACCGATTTGAAGAAAGCGTAACGGACTTTGCGAGCCCATTCCTTGAAATCTTCGCCTTTGGCCCGCTTTAGTTCGGGGGTTAAGTCTTTCTCGGTATCGCAAACTTCAAGGGTTAATCCCTTCTCTTTGCAATAGGCGATCAAATCCTTTTGGTCTTGGTCGGATTGAACGAGCTTATGGTAATTCACGAAGCAAACGATCGGCTTCACGCCGTCCTTTTGCATCATGTCGAGCAAGCTCATGGAATCGGGTCCATAAGTGCAGGAAGCAATGTAGGTCGAATTCGGATCGAATTTGAAGTTAAGCATTCGGGGTGCTCCTTTCAGCGATGGTATCAGAGACGATTTCGTAGAGCGAGGCGGCAGACTCTTTGTTCGCAAACGGCCGGACGTCGAGGATTTTCGCGACGATGGTGTGACGTCCTAGTACGAGGGTCAATAAGTCGCCGGGGTTCACTTCGCTCATCGCTTTGGCGGCTTTGCCGTTGAGCAGGACATCGCCATCTTCGCAGAGCTCTTTGGCGGTCTCGCGGCGTTTGACTAAGCGAGTAACTTTTAAGAACTTGTCGATCCTCATCGCAAATATAGTATCACAATTCCCTAAAGGGATTGTGACGAGCGATTGAGATAAAGTTTATGAATCAAAGTCATGATGGCAAGGAGATCGTCTAACCAAGTGTCGGATTTGCTGATCCGGAGTCGAAGCCGTTTCTCAAGGAACGAAACTTTAACCATTGAAAGATAGGCAAGCAAAGCGTTAAAAAGATCATTGCCAATTCCGTTAATTCTTGAGAAATCATCGGATAAAAGAAGGTCGACATGGTCGGGGGCTTCATCGACGGATTGAAATTCGGGTTGGCCCGAGAGGAGATCGATTTTCTTTTTCTGGATCAGGAGTTTCGTCTCATCGGGAATTCGACCATAGATGTCACGAATCTTTTTAGAGAAGGCGATGAGATCCGTCTCATTTTTCACGTCTTCGAGTTCCTGGTAGAGTTCAATCTTGTCCGAGGAGATCGCATAGTCCTTTGGAATGTAGGCATCAATTTGGAACATTTTGTTGGGTTTAGGCGGTTCCTCAACCACCCCAGTTTCTTTGGCTTTGACCGCTTCATTCAATAGCTTCAAATAAAGATCGAGGCCGATCGAATCGATAAAGCCCGCTTGTTCCGGCCCCAAAATATCGCCGGCCCCGCGGATCATTAAATCGCGCTGAGCAATCTTATAACCAGAACCGAGTTCAGTGAACTCCTGAATCGCTTGGAGCCGTTTCTGAGCGTCTTCGTTCATGTCCTTTTGAGGTTTGTACATTAAATAGGCGTAGGCGATTCGGTTGCCTCGACCGACCCGGCCTTTGATTTGATAAAGTTGGGAAAGACCGAATTTATCGGCGTCTTCCACAATCAGCATATTGGCGTTAGGAATATCGATCCCGTTTTCGACGATCGAGGTGCAGACCAAAACATTGAGTTCGTCATCGTAGAACTTTTCCATGACCTCTTCGATCTCTTCTTTGTCCATTTGGCCATGGACCACTCCGACCTTTGCCCCCGGGACTTTCGCCGCGAGTTTTGAAGCGGTCGCGTAAATCGTTTCCACGACATTGTGAACATAGAAAACCTGACCATTCCGGCCGAGTTCACGCTCGATTAATTCTTCGACCACATCTTCTTTAAATGGGGTGACATAGGTTTGAATCGGCATCCGGGATTCCGGGGCGGTATTGATCTGAGAAAGCGGGCGAATGCCAACCAGGGACATTTGGAGGGTCCGGGGAATCGGGGTGGCGGACAAGGTCAAAACATCGATGTTCTTTCGCATCTCTTTGATCCGTTCCTTCTGCTCGACTCCAAATCGCTGTTCCTCGTCGACGATGAGCAAGCCGAGATCCTTGAACTTGAAATCTTTGGAAAGAAGCCGATGGGTTCCAATCACCAAATCAATCTTCCCTTCTTCGATCAATTTGAGATTTTTATTTTGGTCCGCGAGAGGAATTAACCGTGAAAACACAGCGATTTTGACCCCGTAATTGGCAAAACGCTCCAAGGCAACTTCGTAATGCTGACGGGCCAATAAGGTCGTTGGGCAAAGGAGAGCAACCTGCTTCCCCGCCAAGATCGCTTTGAAGGCGCAGCGGAAGGCAACTTCGGTTTTGCCAAAGCCGACGTCGCCGCAAAGGAGGCGATCCATGATCTCCGGTTTCTCCATATCACCCTTAATCTCATCGAGGGATTTTTGCTGATCCGTGGTGAGGGTGTAGGGGAATTCGTCCTCAAATTGCTTTTGGATTTCATCATCTGGTGGGAAGGCGTAACCGGAGATTTTCGCCCGTTCACCATAGAGGGCAATCAAACGGTCGGCAAGTTCATTGACCCGTTGTTTGATATGGGCCTTTTTCTTCTCCCACTCGCCGGAAGAGAGATGGGAAAGCCGCGGAGCCGCCCCTTCTTTGCCGGCATACTTCCGAACCAAACGGAATTGCTCAAGCGGGACATAAAGGAATTCGTTCCCGGCGTAGGCAATATGAAGATAATCCCGGTGGATGCCGTTTTGTTCGATCGTTTTAATACCGAGGAATTGACCGATGCCGTTATATTCGTGAACGACGTAATCGCCGGGGTGGAGATCTTCATAGCTCCGAAGGATCGTGGCGTCTTTAAAGCGCGAAGTAAAACGAGAAGAAGCGATCTTGTGGCCGAAAAGTTCATTCGAAGAAATGTAGGCAATTTTGAGGGAAGGGATCTCAAAGCCTTCGCTTAACGAGAGGTCCGCGATCGCTAAATTGCCTTTCGGGAGATCAAATCCTTTAACTGATTCAAAAGGGATCTTCTGATCATTTAGAAAGCTTTCGACCGTTTCAATTTGATGCTTCTCATGAAGAGCGAGGACGACTTGGTCTTTGCTGCCGAGATAGGTTTCGATCGTTGGAACGATGTTCGCAATATTGGAACCGGTCGTGATGATGGGCCGCGCGACAAACTGGATATCGTCCACGCTCGTGGCGTACGTATGAGAATAAACGACACTATGTTTGCTCGGAATTGCCTTTTCGACCGGCATATATTCCTCAAGATGGGAGATAATGCGGGCTTTAATTTGAAGATCGGAGAAATAATCGTGGGCCTCATTGATCAGCAAATCCGAGGCGGCGATAAACTGCTCTTTGTTCGCGATATAGGTAATGTCGGAATCAAAATAGGAAAGGACCGAGAAGGCCTTACCTAAAGCGAAACCATAATACTTATAAAGTTCGTTCTTATAGTCGTGGGTCACGAAATTCTCGAGATCGAGACCAACGTTTTGTTCAAGCAAAGCTCCCACCGCAGGGGAGAGACCGCTCTTATCTTTATTTAACTGTTCTTTCGCCCGCAGCATGAAATCCGAAAGTTCATCATCATTGAGAAAGATGTCCGTAGCGGGAAGAATCACCGCTTCATCCAGATCGCCTTTGCTCGTTTGGCTTTGAATATCAAACGTGCGAATCGATTCGATTTCATCGTCAAAGAACTCGATTCGGATCGGGTCGAGATAGGAAACGCTATAGATATCAAGGATGTCCCCACGAGAAGCAAATTCCAAGGAATGATCGATCTTATTGATACCTTGGTAACCCATTTCAACCAGGCGTAATTTGAGCTTGGCTAAATCGAAATGGTCGCCTTTCTTGAAACGAAGAGTCTCTTCCGAAAAGCGTTTGGGATCGGGTAAGTAGCGAAGCAAGGCCGCCGGATGGGTGACCAAAATCTTCTTTTTCCCATTTTGAAGTTGGCCAAGGGCATAAAGACGCTGGGAGAGAAGTTCCCGGCCCGAGGCGAGGGCCTCCGCCCGAAGAAGTTCGTCGGAAGGAAAGAAAACCACCTGGTCTTCTTGAAGGAAATTCAAAAGGAATTCATAGATCCGCTGAGCCGAGTAAAGGTTGTTGGCCACAATGGCATAATTAGCGGGCTTTTGCGAAAATAACGCCGCAAAAATCAAGGAAACGCCCAAGGTATCATCAACGACAAAAGACCCCTTTTTCTCGAGAAGGGGGGAGGTAATCGACGATTCACTTAGACGATGAAGAAGGTTATCCGTTGGACCCTCCTTGGCCATTGTAGATCGACATCGCATAGGGGAAGCCATGAAGTAGGCTATCCCGAATCGCTTTCGCCGCATTATCGATGGCCGTGTCTATTTTAGCCTTACTTTCACCGGTTGGCTTACTTAAGACCCAATCCACTCCAGTATGAACCGGCTCCCCGATGCCGATCCGAATCCGTTTGATGGCAGGGGACTTAAAATTCTCGATGATATTTTGAATGCCTTTATGGCCGCCGGATGAACCGCTTTCTCTTAAACGGATGGTGCCTTCGGGCAAAGCCATATCGTCATAAACCACGATGATATCTTCAACCGGAATTTTAAAATAATCCGCTAACGGCCGAACGAATTCGCCCGAGAGGTTCATAAAAGTCTCCGGCTTGGCAATGATGATATCTTCAGAGAAATTCGGATTCTTGATGATGCCATAGACCCCTTTGAAGTTGGAGCGGTCAAAGCTGCCGTTCGCCATGTCGGCAAAACGGTCGAGCGTCATATAGCCCATGTTATGACGGGTCCCGGCATATTCCTTTCCGGGATTGCCTAGCCCGACGATGAGTTTCATTTTTTGTCCTTGGCCTTCACTTCGACGACATTCAACGAATGAAGGACCGAAACGATCCGATCGATCTTGGCCTGATCATAATAGATGATCGGGGTATCTTTGATCTGAAGCAGCATCTTTTGATCGGCGCTGGCGTTGGGGTCTTTCGCGATCATTCGAATCGAATTGCTGAAGAGAATGTTATAAGGGAACTTAATCTTGCGGTAGTCGAAGTTGCCACGAAGCTGGTAATAACGAACGTGATACATATCAAGCAGATTTTGTTCGATGATGACATCGCGTCCTTCATTCGACGGAAAGGACATTCCCGAGGAGAAAATGATGACATTCTTATCTTTAATAAGATCGAAAGAGGCCAAGAACTTATTGAGCCCCTGGATGGTATTACCCATCACCCAGCCTCCGAAAACGATGTTGTCGTAGTTCTTGTAGTTTTTCTTTTTGAATTTATTTAAAGGCATCACGTCACCATGAACGGCGAGGGCGATGTCTTCGGCATATTTTTTGGTCGAGCCGGTACTGCTGGTATAAAGGATTAAGGTGCGCATAGCGAAGCAATAGTAACACACTTATCTAGGAAAAAGGTCCTAGAAAACGTATCATGATAGCCATGAAAGCAAAAGATTGGTTTCTTGATTTTGGCAAAGGGGCCGCTCTCGGCACCGGCATTCTTCCTGGCGTTTCGGTTGGAACCGTCGGAATCATCGTAGGAATTTACGATAAGCTTCTCAATACGATCAACGACCTCCGCAAGCACTTCGGCAAAGCTTTTTTAACCTTGCTTCCGATCGCCTTAGGTTGCATCATCGTCGCGGTTTTCCTCTTGTGGGGTTACGACAAAGTGAAACCCTACGCCGGCTTTGAAATCGTTGCCTTATTCGCTGGAGCGATTTTAGGGGGCATCCCCGTCATCCTTTATGAATTAAAGAAGGGAAAACCCACCAAAGGCGACATCCTGCGGGTCGTAATTGGCTTCATCGTTGCCGCGGGGATTGGGGTCCTTTCTGTCATCGCGAAAATCTATTGGGGCTTTGACCTCTCGGGCGCTTTCCTTAATCCGAATCAGAATTGGTGGGTCTATCCCGTCACCTTTATCGTCGGTTTCGTTGCTGCGGTCGCCTGCATTTTACCCGGAATCTCCGGCTCGATGGTCCTCTTCATCTGCGGTCTCTACGATCCGGTCGTTGGCCTTTATATCGGTGCCGATTCGATGTTCAAAAATCATGACCGTGTTCTCACGGGTCTCATCCTCACTTTGGTCCTTTTGGTGGGGGTCGTGATCGGGTTATTCGTCGTTTCGAAGGCGATGACGAAGCTGATGGAAAAGCATCATCAAGGCACCTTCACCGTCGTGCTAGGGTTTGTCTTAGGATCCATTGTTTCCATGTTTGTGAATAACCAGATCTGGGAGAGCTATGGCGTCCTGGAGTGGTGGCATTATCTTTTGGGCGGAATCGCCTTCCTCGTCGCAGCGGTTTTGCTCTTTTTCCTCATTACTCACGCCCATAAAAAAGCCGAGAAAACTGACACTGACAAAGCGGTTTCCGTGTCGAAAGTTGATGACTAGTTGTAAAGACCTCATCGTCTTTATTGGTTCGTATTTCTTTTTTTGATTGACATATTCAAATGCTTTCTTAGAATAGACACAGCAATCAATGAAAAACTAACGGGGGAATTTTGATATGCCACGCACACCGGAACAAAACAAAAAGATCAAAGATAAACGCCGTGAGAAAATCATGGCTGTGGCTTTACGGCTCTTTGCCGTCGAAGGTTATGACGCCATCACGGTCGACGATATCACGACCCAAGCCAAATGCTCGCATGGCCTCTTCTATCACTATTTCGATTCAAAGGACGATATCTTCAGTTCCATCTTAAAAGAAAGCACCATAATCGGCACGGCGATGCCCCCATTTGATGAAGCGATTAAGGTGGGCGGAGTTAAAGGTCTGAAGATGTTGACCGATTATCTCGAGTTCGCCGCGAACGCCAAAGACGATGCTGTGATGTACTACGCCGAAATCTATGTGACAATGCATATGCAGCAGACCCTCGATAAACATGCCGATTTCGCCAAGAATTCGATTGAACCGATGCATTATCTGAAGACCTTAATCGCTCAAGGTCAGCAAGAGGGCAAAGTCATTAATGGCGACCCCCAGCACATTGCTTTGGCCTTCTATGACTTCATTATCGGATCGATCATCGCGCGGGTAACTATGGGGAAGAAAAACTTCGTTGTTGTCCCAGCGGACGTCATCCTCGAAATGCTCCTCAAGGGGCCGATCGAATAAGCAAAAAGAAGCAAGTCGCTCTCGCGGGCGACTTTTTTCTTTGAAAAAAGAGGCCGTAATTTCTACCTTTTTAGCTCTTTTTAATTCTCTTAGGGACAATATAAAATGTTTCGTCTACAATACCGCTTATGACCAAATTGCTCCGGTACCTTAAACCGATTTGGTGGGAAGTCCTGATTGTAATGCTTCTCACCGCGCTCGATGCGTATCTCGGGCTTTTGTTACCGGATTTCATGACCAAGATCACCACGATCATGGAAAATCCTAGCGGTTACGCCAGCGGTACTGATCCGATGACGGGGCTCATTCCGTTATGGGGCCAGAACTATATCACGCCGACGGGCAACAACATCACCGATATTTGGATTATTGGTGGGGTCATGACCGGTATTTCCTTCATTGCTTTGATTCTCTCTTTCTTTGGCTCAATCATGAACTCCCGCGTTGGAGCCTATTTTGGCCAGAAGCTCCGGCAAGAAGTTTTCCATAAGGTCACTGGCTTCTCGGTCGCCGACTATGGAAAATTCGGAACCGCGACCTTGATCACTCGAACCACCAACGATATCGAACAGTGCCAGCAGCTTGTTCAGATGGGTCTAAGAATCTTGGTCCGTTCCCCAGTCACTTTGATTGTTGCCATCATCATGATTCTCACAAAAGATGGCCGAATTGCTCTCGTTGTTGCGGTTTCGATTCCGCTCATCATCGCGATTATGGTTGTCCTTTTCGTCTTGGCTTACCCCTTGTTTGAAAAGTTCCAAACCGTCTTTGATAAGGTCACCGCGACCTTACGGGAATCGATTACCGGCGTTCGAGTCGTTCGGGCGTTCAACCAACAAAAATCTGAAAACAAACGTTTCGACGAAGTGAATGATGAGGCGACAAAACTCGTCACGAAGTTTAGCCGGATCATGAGTTTTGCCAACCCCGCGATCGGCATTATCTTCGACATTACCTATATGGCGATCTTCGTCGTCGGCTATTGGATGTTCGATGGAGTCCCTTTCTCTTCGAACGTCATGGCCAACTTTGGCAACGTTATTGCTTCGGCCGAATACGCGATGAACATCATGTTTGGTTTCATCATGTTCAGCTTGCTCTTCATTATGGTCCCTCGGGCCAGCGCCTCCGCGAAGCGGATCAACGAAGTCCTCGCCGTTAAAAATCAAATCGTCGAACCGACCAATCCGGTCCATCCGAATAACAAAGATGGTGTCGTCGAATTTAAAGACGTCACCTTCACTTTCCCCGATGCTACGGTTCCGACTCTGAATCACATTTCCTTCAAAACCAAACCGGGCTCTACAACCGCAATCATTGGATCGACCGGATCCGGGAAGAGTTCCGTCATCAATCTGATTCCGCGTTTCTACGACGTTACGGCGGGCCACGTTCTCATCGATGGAGTCGATGTCCGAGATTACGAAAAGCACGAACTCCGCGAGAAAATCGGTTTTGTCCCGCAACAGGCACTGTTGTTTAGCGGCACCATCCGTTCCAACATGGAATTTGGTAATCCTAACGCGAGCGAAGACGAGATAAAACTCGCCCTTGATATCGCCCAAGCCACCCACTTCGTTTCGAAAAAAGAGCAGGGATTGGATAGCGTTGTCGAGCATGGCGGCAAGAATTTCTCCGGTGGTCAAAAGCAGCGTCTCTGCATTGCCCGGGCCCTTGTGAAGAAACCGGAGATCTATATCTTTGATGACTCTTTCAGTGCGCTCGACTTTAAGACCGATATCAAACTTCGGACCGCCTTGAAAGGCTATACCCAGAACTCTTCAGTCATCATCGTGGCCCAACGGGTTTCGACCATTCTCGATGCCGATGACATCGTGGTCCTTAGCGATGGCAAGATCGTCGGGGAAGGCACCCATCAAGAACTTTTGAAGACCTGCAAAGTCTACCAAGAAATCGTTTACTCCCAGCTCGATAAAGAGGAGATCGCTAAGACGATGAAACTCGCCGAAAGCTTCTCCAGCGAAGGAGGTGAACGCTAATGCCACCGCATGAGGATATCACCCAAAAGCCGAAGCACCTAAAGCAGACCTATGGACGTTTGCTCGGCGATTTCAAATCCCAGAAATGGGTGCTGATCGTTGTCCTTTTGTTTTTGATCGCCAGTGGCGTTTTCACCATCATCAGCCCGCGGTTGTTAAGCAATATCTTAGGAGACTCCCGCCAGTTTATGGAAGTGGACACTTCGACGGGGATCATTCATATTCTTTGGAGCACCTTATTCCAAAAATTCAGCGTCCTTCTCATTGTCTATATCGCCAGTTCCTTCCTCAGTTGGATCTCGGACTGGATCTTGGAGAAAGTGGTTGCCAATTACACCTATTTGATGCGGAAACGGGTCAAGGAAAAGCTCGACACCCTCCCTTTATCTTATTTCGATAAGACCGAGACCGGCGAAATCCTCCAACGGGGGACCAACGATATCGATAACATTGGTCGGAATCTTCCGTCCATCATCACATCCTTAGGCCGCGGGATCACCGTTTTCATCGGATGCATCATCGCGATGTTTATCCAATCATGGCAACTCGCTTTCGTGGTGTTATCGACTTTGCCTTTAACCTTGCTCATCATCGTCATCATCGCGGGCAAATCGCGAAAGCAATTCAAACTCTATCGCAAGAAATATGGCGAACTCGAATCCCAGATCGAAGAAGGCTATTCCGGCTTCATGCTTCTGAAACTCTTCAACCGTGAGGAGAAAGCCCAAGAGCTCTTTGATTCCACGAACGAAGTCATGACTGAAGCCGATCGGAAGTCGCAATGGATTTCAGGCTTTATTTATCCGGCCATGCGCTTCATCTATAACTTAGGGTTCGTCGCGGTCTCGCTCGTCGCTGGCTTCGTCTATCAGGATGCCGCAGGCATCGCGATGCTCGTTGCTTTCATCATGTATCTCAATATCTTCCAGCAACCCTTCGAAGACCTCGGCCAAATCTACTCCTCGATTCAGTCGATGGGCGCCGCGGCGGAACGGATCTACATCGTTTTGGATGAAACCCAAGAGAAGCCCGACGATCCCGATTGCATCGCGAACAACGATAAGGTTTTGGGCGATGTCGTCTTCGATCATGTTGCTTTCTCTTATGACGTCACGAAGCCGCTCATCACCGACATGAACCTCCACGTGAAGCCGGGCGAAATGGTTGCGATCGTTGGACCGACCGGAGCCGGAAAGACGACCCTCGTGAACCTGTTAATGCGCTTCTATGAGGTCAATTCGGGCGCGATCATTTTGGATGGAGTCAACATCAATCACTATTCGCGCGAAGCCTTACGCGGCTCCGTCGGAATGGTCTTGCAGGACACCTGGCTCTTCAGCGGATCGATCAAAGACAACATCCGTTATGGCCGAAGCGATGCCAGCGATGAAGAGATCAAGGCTGCCTGCGTAGCCGCCCACGCCGATCACTTTATCGAGACCTTGCCGGGAGGCTATGACTTCCAGTTGAAAGAAGAAGGTTCCAACATTTCCCAAGGTCAACGCCAGCTGCTCACGATCGCCCGCGCGATTGTCTCTAAACCGAAGATCATGATTCTCGATGAAGCGACTTCGAGCGTTGATACTCGGACCGAACAAGCGATTCAGGATGCGATGGAGAAGATGATGAAGAATCGGACCTCCTTCGTGATTGCTCACCGTCTTAGCACGATCAAAAACGCCAAGTTGATCTTGGTGATGAACAAAGGCTCCATCATTGAAATGGGGACCCACAAGGAGCTCTTGGCGAAGCAAGGCTTCTACGCCGATCTCTATAACGCCCAGTTCTTAGGCAACAACCCGATGGCGGTCCGTGAAAACGAGACCGAACAACGGCACCTCACGCCTGAGCCGAGCAAGTAATCCAAGAAAAAAGCATAGGCCCGAAAACCTATGCTTTTCTTAACTCTTTCAATCAATACTTGGTGAAATCACAAAGCGATTCGTAGGTCCCCTTTAACGAAGGATAGAGCTTTTCATATCCGTTCTTATAGAGGGCGTTATAGATCTCATGAGTCCGGTAGTCGGGAGTGAAGACATCGGCCTGATGAACCATGTTCGTAACCGCTTCATAGGGATCATGGAACTCTTTGATCGCAAGGAAACCGGCGATCGCCGCTCCCAGCGAAGAGGTCTCATTGGTCTGAACCCGTGAAACCGGCAAGCCCATGATGTCCGCGGTGATTTGGCAAATCTGATCCGACTTCGAACCGCCGCCAGAGATCCGCAAGCTCGTGAATTTGTGGCCGATTTGTTTTTCAAAGCCTTCCATGCCTTCGCGTAAGGCGTAGTCGATACCTTCAATGATTGCCCGATAGAGATGCTCTTTCGTCGTCGAATCCGAAAAGCCGACGATTGCGCCTTTCACGAGCGGTCGTTGTAAACCCGGTCCCCAATACGGTTGGAGAATAAGACCGCCACTACCCGCCGGGATCTTATCCAGATCGGCGTTATAGTCATTCACATCGACATCATCGACGATGACATCGTTGATCCGCTTCGCTGCGAATTCTTTTAAGAACCAATTGATCATCCAATAGCCGCGATAGATTTGAATATCGAGGTTGTAGTAATCCGGTAAGCAAGCAGGATAAGCCGGGAAAAGCGGAACCGGTTGAATCCATTTTTTCGAGGTGGTTTCAATCGTCGCGGCCGTGCCTAAGCTAATCGAAGCCATTGAGGTATCGATCACGCCAGTGCCTAAAGTTTCGCAGGATTTATCCGACCCGCAAGCATAGATGATCATGCCGGCCGGCAGTCCGGTCGCTTTGGCTCCTTCTTCCGAAATGGGCCCAATCGGGGAGCCTTCGGGGATGAGCTCACAAAGCATGCTCTTTTTGATCGAGAAGATCTGGCCTTGAATATGGTGCTCAGGATCTTTGTACCAGCAGCGGTTCTTGTAGTCGATCGGATAGTGACCCACATTATCGGAAGCGCTGTTTTTCATGAGACCCGTGAGTTTATATATGAAGTAGGTCGAGGCGTGAAGATACTTGGCGACGCGGGCCCAATTCTCCGGTTCGTTTTCGATGAGCCAATTTGAAATTGTCCGTTTCCGGTTCATGTTGATGACATCCGTCATCCCCACAAGTTTGAAAGCAAGACGCGATTTAAAGTTCAAAGGTTTTTCGCATTTGGCAAAGCGTTGGTCAAGCCAGAGAACCATCGGGCGAACCACTTGATTATCTTGATCGAGCATAACCGCGGAATCGCGGAAGCACGTTTGGGTGATCCCTTTCACTTGGGCGATCAGCTCCGGATGGGCGGCCGCTAAACGTTTCGTGCAGGCGCAAAGACAGCGGAAATAGTAATCCGGATCCTGCTCGGCCCAGCCAGGCTTTGGGGAGAAATAAGCGGGGGCGTACACTTCTTTTTCCATGGCAAGAATGTTGCCACGCTTATCGAAAATCGATGCGCGAACCGATTGGGTTCCGTAATCAAAAGTCATGATCAGCGGTTCAGAATTCGCCATAAATCTACGCTCCTTATTTATGAAAACTATAGCACGGTTGTTTTAGAGATAATCGAAAAATCCAAGGTTTGAATCGCTTTTTTAGACGAAGCACGATAAGTGGAACACTTATTAAGCGTCCAAAACTCATGAGGCTTCTTGTTGCCTTAGCCGTAGGGCTAACCTAAAATGGGTGGAACAGAAAAGAGAATTAATTCATGATCATTGCCCGTGCTCCCTTCCGCGTTTCCTTCTGCGGCGGCGGATCTGATATTCCAAGTTTCTACGAGAAATATGGTGGCTGTGTCATTTCGACCAGCATCCGCAAATACGTTTACCTCACGATCAATAAAGCCTTCAACAAAGACTCTATTACCCTCAAGTATTCGCAAACCGAGGTCGTTGATGACCCCGCGAAAATTCAGCACCGGATCTTTAAACAAGTCTTGAGCGACTTTGGAACCAAAGGCATCGAAATCACTTCGATGGCGGATATTCCTTCGGGGACCGGGCTGGGCTCTTCGAGCTCCTTCACCGTCGCATTACTCAAGCTTCTCTACACCTATAACGAAAAATCCGTTTCGACCTATAAAGTCGCCAAGGAAGCCTGCGACGTTGAAATCAATCAACTCGGCAACCCAATCGGCAAGCAAGACCAATTCGCCGCGGCATTCGGCGGCCTTCGTTATTATGAATTCTGCCCCGATGGCTTCGTGAAAGTCGAGCCGATCGTGATGCGGCATGAATCTTATTTGAAACTTCAGAACAGTTTGATGATGTTCTATACCGGCGACGTCCGCGACGCCAATAACATCTTAGGCGAAGAGACCAAGAACCTTGCCTCTCAAACCGAGAAGATCGAAGGGACGAAGAAACTGTGCCAACTCACCCATCAGCTCAAGACCGAATTCGAATCGAACAATGTCGATGCCTTGGGGAACATTCTCAATGAGTCCTGGATCATCAAGAAAGGCTTAGCCAAAGGCATTTCCAATCCGAAGATTGACGAATATTATGACCTCGCGATCAAGGCAGGTGCTTCCGGCGGAAAACTCTTAGGCGCCGGCGGCGGTGGCTTCTTACTCTTCTATGTTCCAGAAGACGAACAAAAAGCGAAAGTCCGTTTAGCTCTGCATGATCTTAAAGAGATGCCGGTCGAACTCGATAATGCTGGCGTTTCGATCATCTTCATGGAGTAATCGAAATGATTGCCCTCATCCAAGCCGGTGGAGCCGGCACTCGTTTAAAGTCGATTACCGGCGATCTGCCAAAACCGATGGTGCCGATCTGCGGCAAACCGATTTTGCAGTGGCAAATTGAGAACCTTAAAGCCTCAGGCTGCAACCATGTGATTTTGGTCGTGAGCAAAAACGGGACCGCGGTTCAAGATTACTTTGGCTTTGGTGATAAGTTCGGAATCAAGATCGAATATATCGTCGAACAAGAACCTTTAGGAACCGGGGGCGCCCTCTATTTCGCCTCAAAGATGATCGATGAAGATTTCGCCTTACTCTTCGGCGATCTCATGATCGACGTTGACTGGAACCGCTTCTTCGCTTTCCACCAAAAACGGGAAGCCCTCATCACCGCCTTTGCCCATCCCAATGGCCACCCCGCCGATAGCGATGTCTTAGTCGCGGACGCCGACGGCAAAGTTCGGAAAATGCTCTCAAAGCACGACCCCCGTGACTTCTTTTATGAGAATTTGACCAACGCAGGTCTCTATATCGTGAGCCGAGAAATCCTTCATCGCTTCACCGAGCCGGTCCAGATCGATTTCGAAAAGGAAGTCCTCGCCCCTTCGATCCCGGAAGAACGAATTTACGCCTATCGTAGCTCCGAATATGTGAAAGACTGCGGGACCCCGGAACGTTACTATGGCGTGACCGCAGATTGCCAGAACGGCATCATCGCCGCCCGCAACCTCGCCAAGCCTCAACCCTGTATCTTCCTTGACCGCGATGGCACGATCAATCACTTTGGCGATTACGTAATCCGTCCGGAGATGCTGCTTCTTGAGCCCGGTGCCGCCCAAGCGATTAAAAAGATCAACGCTTCCCCTTATTTGGCGATTTGCATCACCAACCAGCCGATCGTCGCCCGCGGCGAAACCACGATTGAGCAACTGCAAAGCATCCACTTCAAGCTTGAGGATCTTCTCGGACAAGAAGGGGCCTATTTGAACGATCTCTATTTCTGCCCGCATCATCCCGATCGCGGCTTTCCTGGCGAGAACCCCGCCTACAAAATCGACTGCGATTGCCGGAAGCCCAAGATCGGTCTGCTCTTAAGAGCCCAGCGCCGCTACAACATCGATTTCAAGAATTCCTGGATGATTGGCGATACCTGCCAGGACGTCCAAACCGGCATTAATGCTGGTTGTCATACCTGCTTACTCTTAGGTGGGGATCCCAATCCCTACAAAAAGTACGCGGATGCCAAACCGGATCTCATCTGCCAAAATCTCGCTGAAGCAATCGACAAGATTTTAGCCCTGAAGTAAGGTACAATTGATTTTCAATAAGGAGATCATTTATGGATTTCACGAAAGAGATTAACGCCTATTACGACCGCGAAAAAGCCGCGATCGATCGTTTGGACCGCAAAGAGCTCAACGCCGCGATGAACGCCTTGCTTGAGGCGTATGAACGCGGAGCGACGATCTATGTGTTTGGCAATGGCGGCAGCTCCGCAACGGCCAGTCACATGGTTTGCGACTTTGATAAAGGCACCTGCTATGACCTCCCAAAGAAATTCCATTTTGTTTGCTTGAACGACAACATCCCGGTCATGATGGCAATCGCGAACGACGATTCTTTTGAGAACGTCTTCGTCTATCAACTCGAGGATCGGCTCAAAAAGGACGACCTCGTGCTAGCGATTTCGGGTTCCGGCAACTCCCATAACGTCATCAAGGCAATCGACTATGCAAAGAAGGTCGGCTGCAAGATCATCGGGATGACCGGTTATGATGGCGGCAAGCTCGCTAAAGCCGCCGACTACCAGCTTCACGTCCCGGCCGACGATATGCAAATCACCGAAGACCTCCATATGGGCTTCGACCACATGATCATGCAGATCTTCTGGAAGTATCTGGCCGCCAAAAACGGGCAGCAAGCGATCTACAAGATCAATAAGTAACGACAGCATCGAATAAACCCGGGGTTATTTCCCGGGTTTTTCTTTTTCAAAGAAAAGGCTTTCAAGAAACCCTTTTCGCTTTCTTGTTCTAAGAACAAGCCCCGCGTGTTAAACTTTCATCGCTAGGGCTTTGGCTATTGGCCAAACCCCAATTGTCATTAGGAGGACAACATGGCAGCAAAGAAGTACGTCTACTCCTTCAAGGAAGCGCACGAGGCTAAACTCGGCAAAGATATCCTTGGTGGAAAGGGCGCTGGCCTCTGCGAGATGACCGCCGCGGGTGTTAACATCCCGGCTGGATTCACCATCACCACAGAAGCTTGCACTCTCTACTACGATTCGGGCAAAAAGATCCCCGATTTCGTTTGGGATGACATCGTGAAGCACCTTCACGAGGTCGAAAAGGTCGATGGCAAGGAATTCGGCGGAACGAAGAATCCGCTCCTCGTCTCGGTCCGTTCCGGCGCTCGTCAATCGATGCCGGGCATGATGGATACCATTTTGAACCTTGGCTTAAACGACGAAACCGTCGTCGCCTTGGCGAAGAATTCCGGCAACGAAAGATTCGCTTTCGATAGCTATCGTCGTTTCATCTTAATGTTCACGAACATCGCCAAA